>NZ_JBFAIU010000039.1:0-34786 GCF_040654855.1 Asanoa sp. NPDC050611 | reverse complement strand
GACCGGGTCGCCGTAGCCGAGCCGGCCGTCGACCTCGTCGGTGGCGACCAGCGTCTGCCGGGTCACCGAGGCGGTCTTGGCCGGCTGGTCGCCGGCGTGCGCCGTACCCCCGTCGCCGCCGCCGAAGCCGACCGCCGCGGTGACCGCGGCACCGGCCGCGACCACCGCGATGCCCGCCGCGAGGAGGACCCGCCTCACTTGCGCACCCCCGGCTTGCCGCTGGGCATGGGCACGACGTCGCGGCACTTCTCCAGCGCGGCGAGCACGTCGTCGTCGTGCTTGTCGAGGATGTACTCGCGGACCGCCGCGCCGCCGTCCGGATCCGGGTCCGGGAAGTCCGGCACCCCGTTGGCCCGCATGCACTCGGCCAGCGCCCGCTGCGTCTCGATCTGGTCCGGGTTGAGCTTCACGTCCTTGCCGCCGCCCGGCATCAGGTCCCGGCAGGCGTCCACCGCGCCGAGCACCTTGGTCTTGTCGACCTTGTCCAGCTGCACCCCGAGCCCGCCGCCACCCGGTTGCGGGTCGGGCATGTCGACGCCGTGCTCGCGCATGCAGGCCGCGAACGCCCGGCCCTGCTCGCCGTCGTCGGCGGCCGCGCTCGCGCTCGGGGCCGGCGTGCCGCCGCCGGCGGTGGCCACCCCGGGCGTCGCGCCGGCGCTGTCACAGGCGGCCAGACCAAGACCGAGCATCAGCAGCGGTACGACCAGCGACAGTCTCATCGTTGTCTCCTCCCTAATCGGATTCCGGGAGCAGTTCACCGGCCGGCGGATAAGGCCGGCATCAAGCGGGGCCGAACGCTTATGGCGGCTTTATCCGCTGGTCGGCGACCATGGCGGGGTGCGCGTGCTGGTGGTGGAGGACGAGCGGTTGCTGGCCGACGCGGTCGGCGAGGGGCTGCGCCGCGAGGCGCTCGCGGTCGACGTCGTGTACGACGGGGACGCGGCGCTGGAACGGCTCGGTGTCAACGACTACGACGTGCTGGTGCTCGACCGCGACCTGCCGATCGTGCACGGCGACGACGTCTGCCGGGCCGTGGTCGCCTCCGGCGCGGACACCCGGGTGCTGATGCTGACCGCCGCGGTCGACGTCGCGGACCGGGTGGCCGGCCTGGGCCTGGGCGCCGACGACTACCTGCCGAAGCCGTTCGCGTTCGCCGAGCTGGTGGCCCGGGTGCGGGCGCTCGGCCGGCGCGCCCGACCGGCGGCGCCGCCGCTGCTGACCCGGGCCGGCCTGGCGCTCGACCCCGGCCGCCGGTCGGTCACCCGCGACGGCCGGCCGCTGGCCCTGTCCCGCAAGGAGTTCGCGGTGCTGGAGGAGCTGCTGCGCGCCGACGGTGCGGTGGTCAGCGCCGAGCAGCTGCTGGAGCGGGCGTGGGACGAGCACATCGACCCGTTCACCAACGTGCTGCGGGTGACCGTCATGACGCTGCGGCGGAAGCTGGGCGAGCCGCAGGTGGTGCTGACCGTGCCGGGAGTGGGGTACCAGATCCGATGAGACGGTTGACCGTGCGCGCCAAGCTGACCATGACGTACGGCCTGGTGTTCCTGATCGGCGGCGTGGCCCTGCTCGCGGTGACGTACGTGATGATGGACGCCACCCTGGACCGCCAGAAGATCAGCGCCTCGGTGGTCTTCGACGGAAAGACCGGCACGCAGTTGCCGGCCTCGGCCAAGGAGGTCCTCGCCGGTCTCGCGATCGACAAGGAAGTGATCAACAAGGCCGTCAACGCCCGGCCGCTGACGTCGGCACAGCGGGAGCAGATCAAGCGCAGCGTGGAGCTGGCCGAGCGGCTCCAGGACGACCTCAACCAGCGGACGCTCAACTCGCTGCTGACCCGCGGCAGCATCGCGGTCGGGATCGTCACGGTGGTCGGGCTGTGGCTCGGCTGGCTGATGGCCGGCCGCACGCTGCGCCCGCTCACGCAGATCACGGCGACCGCCCGGCGCGTCGCGGACCGCAACCTGCACGAGCGGATCGGCCTGTCCGGGCCGCGCGACGAGCTGCGCGAGCTGGCCGACACGTTCGACGACATGCTGGCCCGGCTGGACGCGTCGTTCGACGGCCAGCGGCGGTTCGTCGCCAACGCGTCGCACGAGCTGCGTACACCGCTGGCCGTGAACCGGACCGTCCTGGAGGTGGCCATGGGCCGGCCGGGCGCGCCGCCGGAACTGCTGCGGCTCGGCGAGACGCTGCTCGAGGTCAACGCGCGGCACGAGCGGCTGATCGACGGCCTGCTGACGCTGGCGCGCTCGGAGCAGGCGGTGGCGGACCCGGTGCCGGTCGACCTGGCCGAGGTGGCGGCGCGGGTGCACGAGCAGTTCGCCGGGGAGGCTCGCGGTGTCGGGCTGTCGTTCGACCGCGGCGGCGCGCCGGCACCGACCGCCGGCGACCCGGTGCTGTTGGAACGGCTGGCGCAGAACCTGGTGGAGAACGCGATCCGGCACAACGTCAGCCCCGGCGGGGAGGTCACCGTGACCACTCGCGCGTCGTCGGACCGGGCTGTCCTCACGGTGACCAACACCGGACCATTGATTCCGGCGTACGAGGTGCCGGGCCTCTTCGAACCCTTCCGGCGCCTGACGGACCGGGTGGGTTCAGCGCGCGGGACCGGCCTGGGCCTGTCGATCGTCCGCTCGGTCGCGCGCGCACACGGCGGCGAGGTCACCGCGCACCCTCGCCCGGGCGGCGGGCTGGTCGTCGACGTGGCCCTGCCGCTGCGCCCGAGGTGAGGCGGAAGACCGGCCAGCCGATCTCCGTGCGCCAGCGGGCGGGCTCGTCGGTGTCGCGCGGGCCGACCAGGTACGTCTCGTAGATCGGGCCGTCGACGGCCAGCGCGTGGTCGACCACCCAGGTGCCGAGGCGGCCGTAGGTGACGTCGATGTCGTCGTGCGGCCCGTGGTGGACCGCGACGGCCAGGTCGACCGGCGGCAGCTCGAGCGCCTCGATCCGGCCCTGCGCCCGCGGATCGGCGACCGGGTGCCACACCGACACCGCGCCGGCGCCCTCGGTGAACAGCTCGTTGGCATAGCGGCCGCCCGGTGGGCCCGTGCGGGTCGGGAAGGCCGCGTCCAGTTCGGCCATCGCCGCCGCGTACCAGGTGATGACGTCCGCCTGTGTCACCCGGTCGCTGATCGCGGCGACCGTGCGGGCCGGGACCGAACGAAGCTCGACCAGCAGCTCCGCCGCGTCGGGCTGGAGCAGTTGGCGCAGCGAGACGACCGCGGCCCGCGTGCGGTCCAGCTCCGCCTCCAAGCGCTGCAGATGCCGCGCGATCAGCTCGGTGCGCCGGCCCGGGTCATCGGTGGCGAGGATCGACTTGACCTCCGCCAGCGGCACGTCCAGCTCGCGGAGCCGGTGGATGACCTGCGCGGGCGGGATCTGCTCGGCCGTGTAGAAGCGGTAGCCGGTGAACCGGTCGACGTGGGCCGGTTCGAGCAGGCCGGCCTCGTGGTAGCGGCGCAGCGTCCGCACGCTGAGGTGGGTCAGCGCGGCGAACTCACCGATGGTCAATCCCGGGCGCACCGGCCCAGTCTGGACCCTCTCCCCGGGGGAGACGCCACGGTTGGGGACATGAGTGCCAACGACATGCTGCCGGCCGTGATCACGGGCTATCTCGCCGGAGCCGACGCCAGGTTCTTCACCTCCGACGCCGTCGTGCGTGACGACGGACACACCTACCGGGGTACGGACGAGATCCGGGGCTGGCTGGCCCGGGTGGCCGGTGAGTTCACGTGGACAGCCACGTTGACCGGGGCGACCAGGCTCGATGCCGCGCGCTACGAGGTGCGGCAGCGGATCGAGGGTGACTTCCCCGGTGGGGTGGTGGACCTGCGCTACCGCTTCACGCTGCGCGGCGCGCTCGTGTGTGAGCTGGTGATCGAGCCGTGAGGACCTGGTTCGTCACGGGCGGCACACCGGGCGGCTTCGGCATGGCGTACGCCTCGGCGGCGCTGGACGCCGGCGACCGCGTGGTGTTGACGGCCCGCCGGGTCGAGTTGCTGCGGGACTGGGAGCGGGCGCAGGCCGGCCGGGCCCTGGTGCTGCCGCTGGACGTCACGGACGCCGGGCAGGTCGACGCGGCGGTGCGGGCGGCGCAGGAGCGCTTCGGCGGCATCGACGTGCTGGTCAACAACGCGGGCCGCGGCTGGTACGGCTCGGTCGAAGGCTCGTCCGACGACGCCGTGCGGCGGCAGTTCGACCTGAACTTCTTCGCCGTGCTCACCGTGCTGCGGGCGGTCCTGCCGGGCATGCGCGCCCGGCGCCGCGGCTGGATCGTCAACATGTCGTCGGTGGCGGGGCTGCGTGGGGTGACGGGGTTCGGCTACTACTCCGCGGCCAAGCACGCGCTCGAGGCGGTCACCGAGGTGCTCCGCGCGGAGGTGGCGCCGCTCGGCATCAAGGTGCTGGCGGTCGAGCCGGGCGCGTTCCGCACGAGCGCCTACGCCGGCTTCGGCGACGAGCCGGTCGAGGAGACGATCGCCGACTACCGCCCACTGCTGAACGGGATCCGCACGTCGATGGTCGCGCAGGACGGCCAGCAACCCGGCGATCCGGACCGGGGCGCCCGTGCGGTGCTGGCGGCGATGTCCCAGGACCCGCCGCCACACCGCTTGGTGCTGGGCGACGCCGCGTTCGACACGGTGACCAGAACGTTCGAGGAAGCGTTGGCGGACATCCGCGGATCGGAGAAGCTCAGCCGTGACGCCGATTTTCCAGGCGGGAGTGCTGGTGGAGCCGAGGGGACTTGAACCCCTAACCCCTGCCTTGCAAAGGCAGTGCTCTGCCAGTTGAGCTACGGCCCCGACGGCGGGTGGAGCCGCCGGTGTCGGATGTTATCGGAGGTCGGGTGCGGTGGTCGCCTCGTGCCACAGAGCCCGCTCGTCGCTGGACTCCTTGACCTTCTTGGCCACGAGGGCGGCGACGCCCACGACTCCGACGATGATCAGGAGCTTCTTCAACATTTGGGGTTAGCCCCTCACGCTCTCGGACCGTCTGAAGTGGGGCTAGCTGGAATCGAACCAGCGACCTCAGAGTTATCAGCTCTGCGCTCTAACCGACTGAGCTATAGCCCCGTGCGACCGGGCAAGGTTACCGTACCCGCTCCCCTTCCCCCAACTTGGATACCGGCATGGCGCAGGGCGCCACACCGGTATCACTACGAAGAGGGTCAGTCGCGTTCGGCGAGGGTCAGCTCGACGCCGCCGACCAGGTCGGCGCAGACGTTGTAGATGAAGGCGCCCAGCGTGGCCAGCGCCGTGAACAGCACGACGTTGACGACGCCGATCAGGGCCGACGTGCCGATCACGCCCTTGGCCGTGATCTTGAACGTGCTGCCCTCGCTGCCGCCGCTGGCGCTGATCAGGTCACCCAGGCTGGTGTTGACCTTCTCGAAGACGCCCATCGCGTCGAGCGCGAGGTAGAGCACCGCCGTCGCCACGATGACCACGATGAAGAGGACCAGCGACACGGCGAACGAGAACTTGAACACGGACCACGGGTCGATCCGCTTGACGTTGAGGCGGGCGCGCCGCGGGCCGCGGGCGCCGCCCGAGACCGTTGTGCGCGCCGTGCGGACGGCCTCGGTCACCCGGGCCGCACCCACCGCGGACGCGGAGCCGGCCGCGCCACCAGCCGCGGTCGCCGCACCCGGCGCCGTCGCGGCGGCCGGACGGCCCTCGGTCGGACGCGCCGCGCCCGGACGCGTGATCGTCGGCGGCGTGCCGGACGGGCCGCTCGCGGGCGTGGACAGGCCACCGAGCGAGGCACCCACGGAGACGGGCGACTTGCCGCCCGGAGCCGAGCCGGCGCCGGGCGAGTCGGAACGCTCCTCGGACGACTTGTTGTCGCTCTCACCCGGCTTGTCCGGCGGCGGCGGCATGCCAGGTGCCCGCGTGAACTTGGGCGACGGTGCGTCGGCGGGGACTACCGCCCGGCCTACCGCCGCGCGGCCGGCCGCGGAAGCGCCGCCGGAAGCGGCGTCGTTCGCGTCCGGGGTGGTCGAGGCCCCCGCAGCCCCCGACTTCGCCTGTGTCTCCGTCATCAACTAGTCCTGTTCGTCGGGCTCGTCGGCATTGCGAGCGATGGCCACGATGGTTACGCCGTCCGGAAGGTCCATGAGCTTGACCCCCATTGTGTTCCGATCGCGCGTTCGGCGTACAGGCTTCACCGGAGTCCGGATAACACCACCATTGCTCGTTATAGCAAACAGCTCATCGTCGGGACTGATCACCACTGCCCCTACGAGCCCGCCCCGACGCTCGGTGAGCTTAGCGGTCAGCACACCCTTCCCGCCGCGCCCCTGGACCGGGTACTCGCCGATCGGCGTGCGCTTGGCGTAGCCGCCGTTGGTGGCCACGAGGACGTCCAGATCCTCCATGCCCTCGCGGACGACCTCCATGGACAGCAGCTCGTCGGCGCCGGTGAACCGCATGCCGATCACGCCCGACGTGGCCCGGCCCATCGGGCGCAGCGCCTCGTCGGTGGCGTTGAACCGGATCGCCTGCGCCATCTTGGAGACCAGCAGCAGGTCGTCGTCGGGGCCGGCGAGCGCGGCGCCGACCAGCTCGTCCTCGTCGCGCAGGTTGATCGCGATGATGCCGCCCGACCGGTTGGAGTCGAACTCGTCCAGCTTGGTCTTCTTGACTAGGCCGTTGCGGGTGGCGAGCACGAGGTAGGGCGCCACACCGTAGTTGGCGATCTCGATCACCTGTGCGATGTGCTCGTCCGGCTGGAACGCCAGCAGGTTGGCCACGTGCTGGCCACGGGCGGTGCGGTTCGCCTCCGGCAGCTCGTACGCCTTGGCGCGGTAGACCCGGCCCTTGTTCGTGAAGAACAGGATCCAGTCGTGTGTGGAGCACACGAAGAAGTGGCTGACGATGTCGTCCTGCCGCAGGCCCGCGCCGCTGACACCCTTGCCGCCCCGGCGCTGGGAGCGGTAGAGATCCACCTTCGTACGCTTCGCGTACCCGGTGCGCGTGATCGTGACGACCACGTCCTCCCGCGCGATGAGGTCCTCCATGGAGACCTCGCCGTCGAACGGGATGATCTTCGTGCGGCGGTCGTCGCCCCACTTGGCCACGATCTCGCTGAGCTCGTCGGAGATGATCTTCCGCTGCCGCTCGGGCTTGGCCAGGATGTCGCGCAGGTCGGCGATGTCGATCTCGATCTTCGCCAACTCGTCGATGATCTTCTGCCGCTCCAGGGCCGCGAGGCGGCGGAGCTGCATGTCCAGGATCGCGGTCGCCTGGATCTCGTCGATCTCCAGGAGCTGCATCAGGCCGCCGCGGGCGTCCTCGACGGTCGGCGAGCGCCGGATCAGGGCGATCACCTCGTCGAGCGCGTCCAGCGCCTTGACCAGACCGCGCAGGATGTGTGCGCGCTCCTCGGCCTTGCGCAGGCGGTAGCGGGTGCGCCGCTGGATGACGTCGATCTGGTGCTCGACGTAGTAGCGGATGAACTGCGCCAGGTTGAGCGTGCGGGGCACGCCGTCGACCAGCGCCAGCATGTTGGCGCCGAAGGTCTCCTGGAGCTGGGTGTGCTTGTAAAGGTTGTTCAGCACGACCTTGGCGACCGCGTCGCGCCGCAGCACGATCACGATCCGCATGCCCGTCCGGCCGGACGACTCGTCGCGGATGTCGGCGATGCCGGCGATCTTGCCCTCGCGGATCAGCTCCGCGATGCGCTCGGCCAGGTTGTCGGGGTTGACCTGGTAGGGCAGCTCGCTGACGACGAGGCAGGCGCGGCCCTTCTTGTCCTCCTCGACCTCGACCACGGCGCGCATGCGGATGGAGCCGCGGCCGGTGCGGTACGCGTCCTGGATCGCCTGGGTGCCGACGATCAGGCCGTACGTCGGGAAGTCCGGGCCCTTGACGATGCCGAGCAGCGCCTCGAGCGTGGTCGGCTCGTCGGCCTCCGGGTTGTCGAGGCACCACTTGACCGCCTCGGCGATCTCGCGCAGGTTGTGCGGCGGGATCTTGGTGGCCATGCCGACCGCGATGCCCTCGGCGCCGTTGACCAGCAGGTTCGGGATCCGCGAGGGCAGGATCACCGGCTCCTTGGCCCGGCCGTCGTAGTTGTCCTGGAACTCGACGGTGTCCTCGTCGATGTCCCGGAGCATCTCCATGGCCAGCGGGTCGAGCTTGCACTCGGTGTACCGCATGGCCGCGGCGGGGTCGTTGCCGGGCGAGCCGAAGTTGCCGTTGCCGTCGACCAGCGGGTAGCGCAGCGACCAGGTCTGCGCCATCCGGACCAGCGCGTCGTAGATCGCGGAGTCGCCGTGCGGGTGGAACTGACCCATCACGTCGCCGACGACCCGGGAGCACTTCACGTAGCCGCGGTCGGGCCGGTAGCCCGAGTCGTACATCGCGTAAAGGATCTTGCGGTGGACCGGCTTGAGGCCGTCGCGGACGTCCGGGAGTGCGCGCCCGACGATCACGCTCATCGCGTAGTCGAGGTAGGAGCGCTGCATTTCGACCTCGAGCCCGACCGGCTCGACCCGGTCGCGGCTCCCGACCGCGGCTGCCGCGGCCTCGAGATCCGGCTCGCCGCCCTCGTAGGCCTCGGGGTTATCCGTCACAATTAATCCTTTTTCGCCCTAAATGCCGTTTTCGACCTGTGGATAACGGCTGTGGAAACCGACCTGTCTGTGGATAACTTCAGCGCTCGCTTCCGTTCGGGGCCGACAAGCAAGACGCATGCCGACCCCCGGAACGTTGCGTCAGATGTCGAGGAACCGCACATCCTTCGCGTTGCGCTGGATGAACGAGCGACGGGCCTCGACGTCTTCACCCATCAGCACGCTGAACAGCTCGTCCGCGGTGGCCGCGTCGTCGAGCGTCACCTGGCGCAGGGTGCGGGTCGCCGGGTTCATCGTGGTCTCCCACAGCTCCGGGTAGTTCATCTCGCCCAGACCCTTGAACCGCTGGATGTCGTCCGGCTTGGCGTTGGGCTTGGTCTCCTGGCGGAGCCGGATCAGCCCGTCGCGCTCGCGGTCGGAGTACGCGTACTGCGCGTCGTCGCCCTTCTTGTTCCACTTGATCTTGTAGAGCGGCGGCGACGCCAGGTAGACGTGGCCGAGCTCGACCAGCGGCCGCATGAACCGGAACAGCAGCGTGAGCAGCAGCGTCTGGATGTGCTGGCCGTCGACGTCGGCGTCGGCCATCAGCACGATCTTGTGGTAGCGCAGCTTCTCGATGTCGAAGTCGTCGTGGATGCCGGTGCCGAGCGCCGTGATCAGCGCCTGGACCTCGTTGTTCTTCAGCACCCGGTCGATCCGGGCCTTCTCCACGTTGAGGATCTTGCCGCGGATCGGCAGGATCGCCTGCACCCGCGGGTCCCGGCCCTGCTTGGCCGAGCCGCCGGCGGAGTCGCCCTCGACGATGAACACCTCGGACTCGCGCGGGTCCGTCGACTGGCAGTCGGCCAGCTTGCCCGGCATCGAGCCGGACTCCAGCAGCGACTTGCGGCGGGCCAGCTTGCGGGCCTGCTGCGCGGCGATCCGGGCCCGGGAGGCCTGGGTCGCCTTCGTGATGATCGTCTTGGCCTCGCTGGGGTTGCGCTCGAGCCAGTCGGCGAGCCACTCGTTGCAGACGCGCTGCACGAAGCTCTTGACCGGGGTGTTGCCCAGCTTGGTCTTGGTCTGGCCCTCGAACTGCGGGTTGGCCAGCTTCACCGAGACGATCGCCGCGAGGCCCTCGCGGATGTCCTCACCGGTGAGCTTCTCGTCGCCCTTGAGGATCTTCTTCTCGGTGCCGTACTTGTTGACCACACCGGTCAGCGCCGCCCGGAAGCCCTCCTCGTGCGTGCCGCCCTCGTGGGTGTTGATCGTGTTGGCGAACGTGTAGACCGACTCGCCGTAGGACTCGTTCCACTGCATGGCGATCTCGACCGCCATGCCCTCCTCCTCGCCGCCGAACTCGACCACGGACTTGTGGATCGGCGACTTGGTGTTGTTGAGGTGCCGGACGAAGTCGGCGATGCCGCCCTTGTAAAGGAAGGTGACCTCGCGCGCCTTGCCCTCCTCCTCGCTGGTCGGGCGCTCGTCCCGGAAGTGGATCGTCAGGCCGCGGTTGAGGAACGCGTACTCCTGCAGCCGCCGGTAGATCGTCTCGAAGGCGAACTCGGTGGTCTCGAAGATCTTCGGGTCCGGCCAGAACGAGACCGAGGAGCCGGTCTTGTTGGTGGTCTCGCCCTTCTCCAGCGGCCCGGGCTTGGAGTTGGTGTAGGACTGCCGGTAGACGTGCCCGGACTTGTCGATGACCACCTCCATCCGGGTGGACAGGGCGTTGACCACGGAGACACCGACGCCGTGCAGACCGCCGGAGACGGCGTACGCCTTGCCGTCGAACTTGCCGCCGGCGTGCAGGACGGTGAGGGCGACCTCGACACCCGGCTTCTTCAGCTTCGGGTGGAGGTCGACGGGGAAGCCACGACCGTTGTCGACGACGCGCACCCCGCCGTCGGCGAGCAGCACGACGTCGATCGTGTCGCAGTAGCCGGCGAGGGCTTCGTCGACCGCGTTGTCGACGACCTCCCAGACCAGGTGATGCAGGCCACGTTCACCGGTCGACCCGATGTACATGCCAGGGCGCTTGCGGACAGCCTCGAGCCCCTCGAGCACCTGGATCGATTCGGCGCCGTACTCCTGCTTTTTCTGCGTTGCCACCTGTTGGCCACTTTCTCGCGTCGCTCCGGCGTCTGGCAGACGCTCGGCCCGCGGCGCGGGTATGGCGGGACGGCCACCAGCGACCGGTGCGACCGGGGAGTGGGCGCACCGCTCGCCGCGCCTTCCCGCGGTCACGATCGGCTGGACATGACACGCGGGCGGCCTCGGGCCGGGGAGGACCCGATATGGTCGTCCGCGCGTCGTCCTTCGTCTGGCTCCAATCTTACCGGGCGGGAGGCTCGAACACCCATCCGGCGCGGCCCGAAAACGGCGCTAGAAGCGCCACAGCGGCCCGAACCCCTCCAGCCACGACTCCCCCCACGCGTGTGGCCCTCCGGCACGAGCCAGCCCCACGCCGACGCCTTTTCCCTCTTGATCATGAGGTGATTTCGGTGGCCGTTGTTGCCCGCGTTGTCGGTGGTCCGGACAAACCGGAAATCAGGGCCATGATCCCCACCCCAAAGGTGACCGTCCGGGGGTCGCGCGAACCCGGCACCGTGCCGTAGTTTCTGCCCCGCGATCCGGTCGGGGCAAGCACCCCGCCGTGGGATACGCTCGCGCACCTGACTGCGCCGGTGTTCGGGCTGCTGATCTGCCCGAGAAAGGGTGGCCCGATGGGGCTGGACAACGTCGCCGTGCAGTGGCCGCGCACCGGTCGTTTCTACGACCCGGTCGCACCGGCCGAGTTCGTCGACTTCGCCGACCTGGCGGACGCCCCGGACGTGGCATCGCCCACCTCGGCGCTCGCCGGCCACATCGCGAAGACGGGCACGGTCCGGGCGACGGCCTACACCGAGCTCGTCGATCTGCTGCTCGGCCTGGAGGGTGTGCTCTACGCCACAGAGGCCGCGGCGGAAGACGAGGACCCGGTGATCGACCCGGACGGCTGCGCGTGGATCGCGGGTGGCCTGGAGCGCTTCGTCGAGGGCCACCGACCACACGGCGAAACGGTCACGTTCGAAACGGTCGGCGCGGTGCTGCGGACGGCGCTGGCCGGGGGTCGGCTCGCGGAGCAGCAGCTGCGGTGGCTGGACGGGCGGCTCGACGCGCTGCGCGACGAGTCGGGTGACGCGCCGCAGTGGAGTTTCGCCCGCAGCGAGCTGGCGGTCCTGGCCCGGTTCTACCGCCGCTGCGCGGACCGCGGGTTCGCGGTCTACGCGGACTACTAGGACATCCTTTCTTCGCGCGTCCGCGGTGGTGCGGACCGCTCGCTCCCGCGCGCACCGGGTCCGCGGCACACACCCGATCCGGGGCCCACGGTCTGGCGCCGGTGGCCGATGAACGCGGCCGGCCGTGCTCGCCGCAGCCGGTCAGCCGTAAGTGTCGCGAGGGCCGCGGCCCTGGACGCGGCGCGGGCCGCGGTTCCAGGAAGGGGCGGCCGGGCCGTGGATGTGGAGCTTCTTCACGACGTTGTGGCCCACCTCGCCGGCGATCCGCTTCAGGAGGTTCGCGGCCAGCAGGCGCAGCTGCGTGGCCCAGGCCGTCGACTCGGCCTCGACCGTGAGCTCGCCATCCGCGAGCTTGATCGGTCGGCAGTGGGCGGCGATGTCCGGGCCGACCACCTTCTCCCACGCGCCGAAGACCGTCGCCTCCGCGGCCGGTTTCTGCCAGCCGCGGGCTTTCATGAGGCGCTCCAGCACCGCGCCGAAGAGCTGTGGGTCGCGTGGGTCCGGACCTGGGCCCGAGTAGCCGCGCATCCGCCGGCGTTGGCCGCCGCCGTCGCCGCCTACCGCGGGTCGGCGCCGTTTCGCGGCCGCGCCGCGCTTGGCCAGCGCCGCGTCCAGCGCGGCGCGCGCCAACTGGGGACCAGCCAGCTCGCCCTGGCCGCCGCCATCCGAACCCGAGCCACCGGCAACCCCGCCATCGGCCTCGCGGCCGCCACCGCCGGGCTCGCCTCCGCGAGACCCGGTGCCGCTGGACGCGCCCGGGCCGGAACCTGCGGCGACGCCGCTACCGGACGCGCGACCGCTACCGCCCGACGCGGCACCGCCGCGGCCTGAACCCGAGGCATCACCGCGACCGGCCTCCCGACCACCACGGCCCGACTCGCCACCGCCAGACGCGGTTCGGCCGGACCCGCCACCGCCTGGACCCGCGGCAACGCCGCTGTCGGACCCAGGTCGGCCTGAACCCGAGATAACGCCGCTGTCGAGCCCGCGATCGCGGCCATTCGACCCCGTGGCGCCCGAGCCGGCAGCGGAGCCGGATTCACCCTCGGGGGCGCGGCCCGTCGGCCCGGTCGCGGCACCCCGGTCCGGGCGTGACCGGGGAACCCGGCGGCCGGATCCCGGTTCGTCAGTCGACACGGCGCACCGTCCCCTCCAAGACCTCGAACCGTGCTCCCCGCAACGCCGACGGGACGTCCTCGGCCACTGCGCACGTCACCAGCAACTGGCTCGCCCCGCCGACCAGTTCGGCCAGGCGGTCGCGGCGGCCCGCGTCGAGTTCCGCGAACACGTCGTCCAGGGCCAGCACCGGCTCGATGCCGTCCGCCCGCAGCAGGTCGTAGGCCGCTAGTCGCAATGCCAGGGCATAGGACCACGACTCGCCGTGGCTCGCGTAACCCTTTGCCGGCAGGTCGCCCAGGGTCAGCACCAGGTCGTCGCGGTGCGGGCCCGTCAGCGTGACTCCGCGCTCCACTTCGGACTGGCGGCCGGCGGCCAACGCGGCGAGCAACGCTTCCGACAGGGCGGCGCGATCCGGCGCCGGTGGCACCTCGATCGACGCGCGGTAGGCGATCCCCGCTGCACCGCGACCCGCCGCCACCGCGTCGTAAGCCTTGGCCACGAACGGTGCCAGCGCCGTCACCAGCTCCAGCCGCCCCGCGAGCAGCTCGGCGCCGTGCTGGGCCAGGTGCGCGTCCCAGACATCCAGTGTGGACAGGTCGCCGCCGCGGGTGCCGCCGGTCTTGCGGGCCAGGTAGGCCGTGCGCAGGAGCGCGTTGCGCTGCTTGACGACCCGGTCGTAGTCCGCGCGCACACCGGCATAGCGGGGCTGGCGCGCCACCAGCAGATCGTCCAGGTAGCGGCGGCGTTCGGCCGGGTCGCCGCGGACCAGTTCCAGGTCCTCCGGCGCGAACAGCACCATCCGCAACGCGCCGAGGACGTCCCGGGCGCGCCGGACCGGTGACCGGCCCAACCGCGCCCGGTTGGCCTTGCCCGGCACGATCTCCAGCTCGACCTGCAGCTCACGTCCATCGTGGACGATCAGGCAGCGGATCACCGCCGCGGTGGCGCCGGCGCGGACCAGCGGAGCGTCCGTGGCGACCCGGTGACTGTCCAGGGTCGCCACATAGCCGAGCGCTTCGAGCAGGTTCGTCTTGCCGACCCCGTTGGGGCCGACCAGGACGCTCGCCCCAGCGGACAGGTCGACCGCGACCCGCTCGTACGAGCGGAAGTCGACCAGCTCGAGCCGCTGGACGTACACGGATCAGCTCTTTTTGACGGGGTGCCCACCGAACTGGTTGCGCAGTGCGGCCACCGCCTTCATCGCCGGCGAGTCGTCCTCGCGGGACTCGAAGCGGGCGAACAGCGACGCCGCGATGACGTGCATCGGCACCGCGAGCCGGATCGCCTCCTCGACGGTCCAGCGGCCCTCGCCCGTGTCGTCGGCGTAGCCCTTGATCGCCTCGAGCTCCGGGTCCTCCTCGAGCGCGCGGTCGAGCAGGTCGAGCAGCCACGACTTGATCACGGTGCCCTCGCGCCAGGACTTGATCACGCCGGGCACGTTGGTCACCAGCTCGGAGGCGCCAAGCAGTTCATAACCCTCGGCGTACGCGTGCATCAGGCCGTACTCGATGCCGTTGTGGACCATCTTGGCGTAGTGCCCAGCACCGACCGGCCCGGCGTGCACGAAGCCGAACTCCCCGGCGGGCTTGAGCGCCTCGAAGATCGGCATGAGCCGGCTGATGTGGTCCTCGGCGCCACCGGCCATCAGCGCGTAGCCGTACTCCCGACCCCAGACGCCGCCGGAGACACCGACGTCGACGTAGCCGAGGCCCTTGGCGTGCAGCCGTTCCGCGCGCGGGGCGTCGCTGCTGAACCGCGAGTTGCCGCCGTCGATGATGATGTCGCCGGCGCTGAGCACACCGGCCAGTTCGTCGATCGTGCTGTCCGTGACGCCGGCCGGGACCATCACCCAGACCGCGCGGGGCGCGGTGAGCTTGGCGGCCAGCTCAGGCAAACTCTTGGCGTCGGAGATCTCTAGGTTGTGGTCGAATCCGACGACCTCGTGACCGGCGGCGCGCAGGCGTTCGCGCATGTTGCCGCCCATCCGGCCCAGGCCGATGAGCCCCAGCTGCATAGCGGGTTCCCCTCCCGTTGACGTGCTTTGTTGCCCCTGCCCTACCCGCGGATCAGCGGGTTACCCGGATCGGCATGATCAGGTAGCGGTAGCCGGGGACGATCTCGCCGTCGTCGCCGGCAGGCGAGATCACGGCGGGCTTGAAGGCGTCGACGAAGGAGAGGACGGCGGTCGGCGCCAGGAGGTTCTGCAGCCCGTCGATGAGGTACTGCGGGTTGAAGCCGATGGTCAGCGGCTCGCCGGTGAAGGTGGCCTCCATCGCCTCGCTCGCCCGCGCCTCCTCGCTGCCGCCCGCCTCGACGACCAGGCCGTCGGGGCCGAAGCTGAGCAGCACCGGGGTGGTGCGCTCGGCGACCAGGGCGACGCGGCGGACGACCTCGACCAGCGCCGGCACCGAGACGCGGGCCTCGGCGTTGTGGCTGGCCGGGAAGAGCGAGCGGACCGGCGGGTAGTTGGCGCCGTCGAGCAGCCGGCTGGTGGTGCGCCGGGTGCCGGCCGAGAAGCCGATCATGCCCTCGCCGGCGCCACCGTGTGCGAGCGCCATCGTGACGTCCCCGCCGAGCGGGCCCAGGGTCTTTGCCGTGTCGTTGAGCGTGCGGGCCGGCACGAGCGCGTTGAGGCTGATTTCGGGGTCCTCCGGGCGCCACTCCAGCTCGCGCATGGCCAGCCGGTAGCGGTCGGTGGCGAGGAGGGCGATATTGCCGCCCGAGAGCTCGACCCGGACACCGGTCATCATCGGCAGCGTCTCGTCGCGGCCGGCGGCGATGGCGACCTGGGCGACCGCGGTGGCGAACGTCGCGGCGTCGATCGTGCCGGCGCTGGCGGGCATCGCCGGCAGGCTCGGGTAGTCCTCGACCGGCATGGTCGGCAGGGTGAACCGGGCGCTGCCGCAGACGAGCTCGAGGTGGGCACCGACGGCGGCGATGTCGACCGGCTTGCCGGGCAGCGCCTTGGTGATCTCGGCGAGCAGCCGGCCGGAGACCAGTGCGGCGCCGTCCGCGTCACCCTGGATCTCGACGGTCACCTGGCTGGAGACCTCGTAGTCGAAGCCGGAGACCTCCAGGTTGCCGTCGGAGACACGCAGCATCACACCCGCGAGCACCGGGACGGACGGGCGACTCGGCAGACTCTTCGCCGTCCACGCCACAGCGTCGGCGAGCGCGTCGCGCTCCACACGGAACTTCATGCGATGCCTCCGGGTCGACTCGGGTACGTAGTGCCCCACCGAACTTTAAGACGAGGCGTGCCGTGACGTGCGCCCGACCCCGCTCTTCTCGATGAGGTTACGAGCGCGTGCACAAATCCCCAGACGTGATGATTGGTTTTCTTCTCTCTAAAGAGATATCTAGTCGTCTTCATCGGTCCTGTGCGAACTGTGGATCGTCGCTGTTTTCGCAGGTCAGACACGTTATCCACCGGTGTCGAACGTGTGGAGGAAGCTGCGTGTAACTCGGCTTCCGATCCACAGCCGACCGCTCGCACACAGCGACGCCAAGTTGTCCACCGGTTGTCCACGGGGTTTACCCACGGTTTCTCCACACCCGGTCGGAGATCATCTTCTGCCTTTCCCCAGAACCTTCAACACGCTCCGCACATGGTGTCCCCGGCTGTGGAGGACCGGACCCACGTCCACAGCACTTTCCCCAGCCTTCGTCCACAGCCTGTGTGGACATCGACGGGCACGACCACGACGCCGTCCACGACGGTGGACAGCGGCTGTGGATTCGGTGTGGGAACTGTGGATAGACGCGAGTCACCTGTGTGTTCTGCGGATAACCGCTCCTTACCTGGGGAGAAACCTGGGGATGCAGACTGATCCAGACTGATCGTAGTAAACAACCTAATCCGGACAATACTGGAAACGCGGGCAGCGACGGTTTTTCCATATGTGGACGGCGCTGGGGGCACAGGTGTGGACCAGGTGTGGAAAAGCCCGACATCCTGTGGATCGATGTCGGGCTGTGGATAAGCGCCTGAAGGTGTGGAAAACCGCGTGCGCTCAGGAGACCTGCCGAGAGGTCAGGTGTTCTGCTTGATCCGGTTCGTCAGCTCGGCGATCTGGTTGTAGAGCGAGCGCCGTTCCGCCATCTGCTGCCGGATCTTCCGGTCGGCGTGCATCACCGTCGTGTGGTCGCGGCCGCCGAACGCCTGCCCGATCCGGGGCAGCGACAGGTCGGTCAGCTCGCGGCACAGATACATCGCCACCTGGCGGGCGTTGACGAGCACGCGCGACCGCGAATGGCCGCGGAGGTCTTCGAGCGAGACGCCGAAGTAGTCGGCCGTCGACACCATGATCTGGTCGGCCGTGATCTCCGGGCCCGAGCCGTCCGGGATGAAGTCGCGGAGCACCTCTTCGGCGATCGCGAGCTCGACCGGCGAGCGCGTCAGCGACGCGAACGCGGTGACCCGGATCAGCGCGCCCTCGAGCTCGCGGATCGAGTTGGCGATCCGGGACGCGATGAACTCCAGCACGTCCGGTGGCGCGTACAGCCGCTCCTGTGCCGCCTTCTTCTGCAGGATCGCGATCCGCGTCTCGAGGTCCGGCGGCTGGATGTCGGCGAGCAGGCCCCACTCGAACCGGGTGCGCAGCCGATCCTCCAATGTGGCCAGCTGCTTCGGCGACCGGTCCGACGTGATGACGATCTGCTTGTTGGCGTTGTGCAGCGTATTGAAGGTGTGGAAGAACTCCTCCTGCGTACGCTCGCGGTTCTCCAGGAACTGGATGTCGTCGATCAGCAGGATGTCGACGTCGCGGTAGCGCCGCTGGAACGCACTGGTCTTGTCGTCGCGCAGCGAGTTGATGAAGTCGTTGGTGAACTCTTCGGTCGAGACGTAGCGCACCGACCGCGCGTTGCCGAGCGTCGTGGCGTAGTGACCGATCGCGTGCAGCAGGTGCGTCTTGCCCAACCCGGAACTGCCGTAGATGAACAGCGGGTTGTACGCCTTCGCCGGCGACTCGGCCACGGCGACCGAGGCGGCGTGCGCGAACCGGTTGGACGAGCCGATGACGAACGTCTCGAACATGTACTTCGGGTTGAGCCGGTTGCCACCGCCGTCGGCGCCGGCCCGGCGCTCGTCGCGACGGCCCGGTCCGCTGTCGCCACCGTCGCGCCGCATCGGCTGCGTCGTCGGCTCGTCGAAGCCCCGGTTGTCGCGCCGGTCCGGCTGGGCGGGCGGCCGCTGTTCCTCACGCGGTTGGTACGGCGTCCCGTAGGTGGTGCCGCCACTGGAGTAGCCGGGCACGGCCTGGGGTGGGGCCGACGGCGGCGGGTACGGCGTGCTGAACAGCGCGTCCTGGCGGTCCCGCTCGGCGTCGCGGGGCGTGGGGTTCGCGGCGGGCACCGGTGGGCGGGCCTTGCCGACGGCTCCGGTGGTGGCCGCGCGGCCGGCGCCACCCGCTGCCGGTGCGGCCGGCGCGGCCGGGCTGGTCGGCGTCGGGTCGACCGGCGGGTTGGGCTTCGGCTGGATGATGCTGTGCAGCGCGGTCGGCGCGTTGAGCGCGGTGAGCGCTTCGGCCGGCTTGGCGGCGGTGCTGTTGCTCTGGCGCGGGGGCTCTCCCGCGGCGCTCGGTGCCCCGGCTGTGGCCGGGCGCGCGGTGGGCTGCGGCGGCGTGCCGGGCTGGCGAGGCGCGGGCGGGACCGGCGCCGGGGATGCCGCGGCGGGCGGCTTGGGCGACTCGGCGGGGCCACTGGTGTCCGGCGGCGTGCTGCGCTGCTGGGGCGGGTAGGAGCTGGCGGCGAACCCGCCACCCTCCTCCGGCACGCCGGCCGTCGCCGGGCCGGGTGGGAACCCGGTCGGGCGGGGTTGGCCGTCCTCCGGTGGGCGGACGGTGACCGCGACCTGGATCGCGCGACCCATCCGGCGGGACAGCGCCTCGGTGATCGCCGGCCGGAGCCGCGACTCGATCACGTCCCGGGTGAACGCGTCCGGCACGGAGAGCAGAGCGGTGTCCTCGACGATCGCGCGGAGCCGGGTCAGCCGGAGGTAGGCACGCTGCTGGGCGGAGACGATCTCGTCTGCTAGTTCGTCGGTCGCCGCCAGCCAGACGCCGGCGAGATCGATCGTCTCGGACACCCCGTTGCCACCCCCCTCGCTCCATGTGCTCGGCCGCGACGGGCCTGCTCAGACCCGCTGCCACCTGGCACAGTCCCCCGCGTACGGGCGGCTGGCCTGATCGCTGTCCACAAGTTGTCCACAGCCTGTGTGCTGGCCGATCGTGGCCCTTACCCATACGAACTGACGAACCGGAATCAGCCGATTCGACAGCGGTGTGGCTTCACCGTGCCGAACGATTGACCACCTCGCCCGGTTTTGCCCCGTATGGCAGCCGTGAGCCCCCCAGATCGCCGACCAGCAACCCGGCACGCTAACAGCGTTGTCCACACCCCTACAACCGTTGTCCACAGAACTGCCTTCTCGGTATACGCAAAAGGGGGCAGGATCCGGCTGCGTCGTACCCGCCGTACGCTGCGATGACGCGCCGTTTGCCGGTGTTTGACGGTCATTGCGGCGGTGCGTAGGCTAGAGCGGCCGCTCCGTCGCCCTCTGGTAGGGTGGCGGATGCTTGCTGCGTAGGTGCGTCCCGCATCTCGAGCACGCCGGCCGCCCGCGCGAGCAAACCGCTGGTGCGAGCGTGCCGCGCATCAACCAAGACCCGGCCCGGTTGTCTCGGGCCGCCCGACGACGGAGAGCCTGACGTGAGCAAGCGCACCTTCCAGCCGAACAACCGCCGGCGCGCCAAGACCCACGGCTTCCGGCTGCGCATGCGCACCCGCGCTGGCCGTGCGATCCTCTCCGCCCGCCGGGCCAAGGGTCGCAAGGAGCTGTCGGCCTGATCGGTCCGGCACCGGGATGGAAGTAGGGCAGCGATGCTGGCCGCCGCGCAGCGCCTCCGGCGCCGCGACGAGTTCACCACCGCTCTTCGCACCGGCCGCAGGGCCGGCCGCGGCGCGGTGGTAGTCCACCTCACGCTGCCCTCCCCACACGATCTCGACCAGCCGGCGTCCGCCCCTGGTGCGGCATCCGCCACACCACCGGCGCGCGCCGGCTTCTTCGTGTCCAAGGCCGTCGGCAACGCCGTGGTGCGCAACCAGGTCAAGCGGCGGTTGCGGCATCTGGCACGCGAGCGGTTGGCGATTCTGCCCGGCGGATCCACGCTGGTAGTGCGGGCGTTGCCCGCGGCCGCCGACAGCTCGTACCAGCGGCTCGGAATTGATCTTGACAAGGCGATCGCGGCGGCGAGAAACCCGCGGAAGGGCCGGGAGGTGTCGTGAGTCCTCAGGAAACCATCAGCAACACGACACCCAAGAAGCCCAGCATCCCCGCCCGCGTACTGGCTTTTTGCATCATCGCGTACCGTCGTTGGATAAGCCCGGCACTGCCGGCCCGCTGTCGGTTCTATCCGTCGTGCAGCGCATACGCCTTGGAGGCGGTGTCGCGGCACGGCGCGATCCGTGGAACCGGTCTGGCGATCTGGCGGCTGCTGCGCTGCCACCCCTTCCACCCCGGTGGCTACGACCCGGTGCCGGAACCAGGTCGTCGTCGCCCCGCCAGCGCGGCGGACCCCCTGACCGAGTGACGGGAGCCCTTGGTGCACATCAGTCTCGACTGGATCTACTGGGGAATCTCGTGGATCCTGCTGAAATGGCACGGGGTGTGGGATGCCATCGGCGTGCCGGACCGCCCGGTGCTGGGCACCACCTGGTCCTGGATCCTCGCCATCTTCTTCCTGGTCGTCACGGTCCGGGTGATCCTGTTCCCGATCTTCGTCAAACAGATCAAGTCGCAACGCGCGATGCAGGCCCTGCAACCCAAGGTCAAGGAGCTGCAGGAGAAACACAAGGGTGACCGGGAAACGCTCCAGAAAGAGATCATGGAGCTCTACCGGACGGAGAAGGCCAACCCGCTCATGGGCTGTCTGCCCATGTTCCTCCAGATTCCGGTCTTCCTCGGCCTGTTCCACGTGCTGAAACGCCTCAACCCGAACAACCAGGCCAAGGAGTTGTACGGCTGGACGGCGCAGCAGTTCGACAGTGCCTCGCACGCGACGCTGTTCACCGCGCCCATCTCCGGCCGCTTCGGCTCGAGCGCCTCGGAGCTCGCCGCGCTCGACGCGAGCGTCACCACGGTCAAGATCATTGCGGCCTTCCTCGTAGTCATCATGATTACGACGACTTATCTGACCAGCCGCCAGATGATCCTCAAGACCGGCTGGGCCGAGGACCCGCAGCAGCGGATGCTCCAGCGGATCATGCTCTACGGCATCCCGGCCTCCCTGCTGATCTCCGGCGCGATCTTCCCGATCGGCGTGATCATCTACTGGGTCACGAACAACCTCTTCACCCTCGGCCAGCAGCAGTGGGTGCTGCGGAAGTTCCCGCCGCCGAAGGTCAGCACCTCGGCCACGGTCAACCGCTACTCGGAGGCCGGCGAGAAGGCGCGGGCCGCCGCGGCCGCGCGCGAGTCCCAGACGCAACAGAAGTCCGGTGGACTGCTCAGCCGCCTCACCGAGGCCGCCAAGTCGGCCGCCGCCCCGACGCCCGGCGCGGCCCCGAAGGCGGTCGGCAAGGGCGGCGGCACCGCCTCCCGGTCGAACGCCAAGGCCAACGGCAAGCAGGCGGCGGAGCCGGCCAAGCCCGCGGTCGACGGCAAGGCCCTTGCGCCCAAGCCCGGCGCGAAACCGGTCAACCCGAAGAAGGCCGGCGGCCGCCGCCCCGCGAAACGTAAGTGAGCGCTGCGGCCGGTGCCTCCTCCACCGGCCGCGCCTCACGGACA
Source organism: Asanoa sp. NPDC050611 (assembly GCF_040654855.1). Taxonomy (NCBI): domain Bacteria; kingdom Bacillati; phylum Actinomycetota; class Actinomycetes; order Micromonosporales; family Micromonosporaceae; genus Asanoa; species Asanoa sp. NPDC050611. The sequence goes on along the minus strand of NZ_JBFAIU010000039.1, from coordinate 13,047 downwards.
ACAGACGTGCCCGGCGCCGGTGACTCGCTCACCGCCCGGGCTGACCACGGACCTGACGGTCCGGCGAGAAGACATACGGAGATGACACCGTGACCGACACCAGCATCCCCCGCACCGACCAGCCGTTCGACGAGGAGAACGACGAGGCTGCCGCGCGGGCGGACGAGGCCGCTGAGCTGGCCGACGAAGCGGACGAGGACGGCGCCGAGGACGAGGGTGCCGAGGCCGGCGGCGAGGCCGGCGAGGCCGGCGAGGCGAAGGAGACCAGCGACAACGACCTGTTCCGGCAGAGCGAGATCGCCGCGGACTATGTCGAGGGGCTGCTCGACATCCTCGACTACGACGGGGACATCGACGAGCTGGTGTCCGGCGGCCGCCCGGTGGTCGAGGTCGTCGGCGGACGCCTGCAGCCGCTGGTCGGCCAGCGCGGCGCCACCCTGGAGGCGCTGCAGGAGCTGACCCGCTTGGCGGTCTTCCGCGAGACCGGTTCGCCGAGCCGGCTGCTGCTCGACGTCGGTGGCTACCGCGCCAACCGTCGCAAGGAGCTCGCCGCGGTTGCCAAGAACGCGGTCGAGAAGGTCAAGGAGTACGGCGAGCCCGTGCGCCTCGAGCCGATGTCGGCGTTCGAGCGCAAGTGCGTACACGATGTGGTCAACGCCCTTGCCGGTGTGGAGAGCGAGTCCGAGGGCGTCGAGCCGCACCGCCGGATCATCGTGCGGCCGGCTTCTTGATGCTGTCGTTGGCATCGGCCCGGGTGGTACGCCGCCCGGGCCGTTCCATGTCCGGAGTCAGCTGTTGAGTGATCTGCTGCCCGCGCCCGCGCCGCCGCCGGCCGCCGCGGAGGTGTTCGGTTCGCGGCTCCCGGCGGCCGCCCGCTACGCCGACCTGCTCGCGACGGACGGCGTGGTGCGGGGCTTGATCGGCCCTCGCGAGGCCCCCCGCCTGTGGGACCGCCACCTGCTGAACTGTGCCGTGATGTCCGAATTGATCCCGTCCGGCGCTTCGGTGATTGACGTGGGGTCTGGGGCGGGTTTGCCCGGTATCGTGCTTGCGGTGGCGCGTCCGGATCTTTCCGTGGTCCTGGTCGAGCCACTGGCACGACGGACCGCTTTCCTGGCGGAAGTGGTGACCGAGCTCGGCCTGGACGACGCTGTTTCGGTCGTCCGCGGCCGGGCGGAGGAGGTACGGGAAGCAGTTGACCCGGCCGACGTGGTCACCGCTCGGGCGGTCGCGCCGCTCGACCGGCTCGCCGGCTGGTGTCTCCCCCTCACCGCACCCGGCGGACGGCTGCTCGCCCTCAAGGGCGCGTCGGCCTCCGACGAGATCGCGGAACACCAGACCGCTATCGGTCGACTGGGTGGTGCCACGCCGGTCGTCCGGCAGTGCGGGGTCGGCCTCGTCGACCCGCCGACGACCGTCGTGGAAATCGTCCGCGAGCGCGTAGTCGAGCCGGCAACACCCCGGCCGGCGGGCCGGGACCGCCGTCGCTCCGGTTCGGACGGCGGCCGAGGGCGCGGGAGAACGCGGAGGGGTTAGATGGGTCGGCGGGGAGCAGCACCAGGGTTTGAATCCTCTTCCCCGCCGTCTTCGGCTGATCCACCTGGGTCGGGTGATCGGTCCGGTCGTGGAGGGTCGGCTCCGGACGGGTCGCCGGCGTCGACCGCCGCTAAGCGGCCACGCCGGAGTGCTGCCCCTACCTCGTCTGCTGGTGCCGCACGGTCCGGTCGTGCCGCGAGCTCCAGTGTTGCCGCTACGGACGGGTCGTCGGTGTCCCCTGCGGCGAAGGGTCCGCGCCGCGGGGCTGTTCCCTCCGCCTCTGGTGCTCCGACCTCGTCGGCTGGTGCTGCATCGTCCGGTCGTGCCTCGAGCTCCCGTGTTGCTGCAACGGACGGGTCGTCGGTGTCCCCTGCGGCGAAGGGTCCGCGCCGCGGCGCTGTTCCCTCCGCCTCTGGTGCTCCGACCTCGTCGGCTGGTGCTGCACCGTCCGCTCGTGCCGCAAGGTCCCGTGTTGCCACAACGGACGGGTCGTCGGTGTCCCCTGCGGCGAAGCGGCCACGCCGCGGAGCTCCCTCGAGCTCCGGTGTCTCTACGACACCTACCGAGCCGACTGACGCGGCGCCGCCTGGGCCGGCGGTGCGGGGCCGGGCATCGTCGGGTTCGTCGAGCGAAGCCGGGGCCCGTGCAACGTCGAGCAGTCCGCGCGATGGTCGGCCCGCAGCGCGCGTGAAGGCGAAGCCCGCTGCGACAGACGGTGCCTCCTCCGTCGAACCGGCGTCCTCGGGTGCTTCTAGTCGCGCGAAGCGCAGCGACGGGTCGGCGTCTTCCCGCCGCCCGCAGGAGCGGCTCTCGGGTGGCGCGCCGGGGAGCGTCAAGCCGTCGGTTGAGTCGGCCCCTTCAAACGTTCGTGGTCGTGCCAAGGTTGCGCGGGCTGGATCCACTCCGTCGCTGGGCCCGCAGGCTTCTAGCGGGGCGGGATCGCCGCCGGCCGACCCGGCACCGCCTGGTGGTGTTCGTGGTCGTGTCAAGGTCGCGGGCAGTGGTTCTGTGTCGTCGCGTAGTCCGCTGCTTGCTGAGGGGGCGGGGTCGGCTGAGCCGGCGCGGCCTGGTGTTCGTGGTCGTGCAAAGGCCGCGCGCACTGGTTCGGTCCCCTCGCGCACGTCGCATCCGCGCGACGGGGCGGGGTCGAAGACTGCAAGCAAGGCTCCAGTCTCTGAACCGAAGTCGGCACCTCGTCGGGTCGACGAGAAAGCGCCGGCGCGCCGCGCTACACGGTCCCCTCGGTCGGTGCTGCCCGTTGAGAGTGGCGAGGCGGTCACCCGACCCGACACCGGGTCGTCCCTGACGAGCCGAGCGGAAGGCGCCGACCCGTTGCCCAGCTCTCGTGGGCGCCACCGTGACGAGGTGCCTGTCGACCCGACGTCGGTCGCGGCCGCATCAGGTGAGGACGCTACCCGCGAGCGTAAGGGCCGGTCGCCGGTTGCGAGCCCGCTACGTCGTCGCGGCTCCCGGATCGAGGCGGAAGCGTCGGCATCGGCCAGCGGCTCCGCGGCAACGTCCGCTGTCGAAGCGCAGTCGGGTGGTACGGCATCCACGCGGAGTCGCGGTATGCGGAACGCCGAGCCCGTCGCCCCCGAGGACCCGGCACCGCGCGCAAATCGCGTGAACCGGCAACGATCGCGAGCGGATGCCGACGCAGCACCGACCGCCGCGCGCCGGAAGTCCGTTGCGGGCGAATCAGCACCTCAGAAACCTCCAGCCCTGCCCCATCTCTCTTCCTCGGGCGCTGACGGCGACCGACCATCGACTGCAGCGGGTAAGCGACCGGCGTCCGCATCGCGAGCAACGCAGACCGCCGAAGCCACGGCCCCGCGCAAGCGCACACCTGGCGCGCGTCGCGGCGTACCACCGGCACCTGCTAGCCCACCGGACGATGCACCTGACTTCGTGTCAGATGCGTCAGCGGTCACCGTGCACGGGTCCGCGGCGCGACGCACCCGCGGACCGGCCGCATCCGCTGCTGCCCTGGCTGTTGATAGCTGGCCCGCCGGCAAGCGGGAGCGGTCCGCGGTGACAGAGGGCCCTGAACCGGCGTCGTCTGCTGTTACCACTGCTGGTACGCAGCCGGTGGGCAAGCGGGCTCGGTCTGAGGCTGGGCGCGGCGGTGAGCGAGCCGCGTCTGCAGTTTCCCTGGCCGGCGCTCAACCTGTGGGCGCACCGGAGGTGTCCGCGGGGCGGGACCGTCAACCGGCGTCAGGTGCCGCCAGTGCGGGTACGCGGCCTGTGGGCAAGCGGGCTCGGCCTGGGGCTGGCCGCGGCAGTGAGCAAGCAGTGTCTGCGGCCTCCCTGGCTGGCGCTCAATTTGGGGGCGCACCGGAGGGGTCCGAGGTGGCGCGGGACCGTCAACCGGCGTCGTCCGCTGCCGACACTGCAGGTGCGCAGCCGGTGGCCAAGCGGGCTCGGCCTGGCGCGGGTCGCAACAGCGAGCCGGCCGCGTCCACTGTCGCTGCGGCTAGTGCTCAGCCTGCCACCAAGCGGACTCGGTCTGTGGCCGGGCGTAACGGCGAAACGGCCGCGTCCGCCGTCGCTACGGCCAGCGCTCAGCCTGCCAACAAGCGAGCGAAATCCAAGACCAGGCGGGACCCCGAGCCGGCGACGTCCACACCTGACGAGATACCACCGGTCGAGGCTGAGCGCCGCGCTGCTCGGCGCCAGCGGGCCGGGACTGATGACGGCCCGACTCCGTCGAAGAACGAGTCGGGTGGACCAAGTAAGGGCAGAGGATCGCGCGATTCGAGTCGAGGTTCTGCGGTGTCTGGTTCGGTTATGCGGGGCGATGAGCCGGCGGCGTCGGAGCGCCGGAACACAACGGGCGGGGCTGGGCGTAAGGCGGCTAACTACGTGGAACGGGCTAACGAAACTCATCAGGAAGAATCGCCTCGTCGCTCGGCGGCGTCGCAGTCCACACCGGCACAGCAGCGCGGGAACAGGGCCGGGCAGGCGCCCTCGTCCGACATGCGCCGAAAGGCGGTGAATCAGCGGCCTGGCGAGGCTGGGGCGCGGCCACCGCGGCCGGCCAACAAGGCGCCACGTAGCGCGCCGGAGCCGGACGTGGACGAGACCCTGGACCTGAACGAGAAGGCCGGCAACCGGCGTGGCAGCGTGTCAGGTTCCCGTCGCGTTCCGGTGGGTGGTACGGGCTGGCCGCCGGTTGCGACGCCGCGACGGGGCGGCTACCTGCGACTCGTTGACGGGTTCCTGGTGTTTGTCCCTCCACACTCGGGTATCGAAAGCACCGACGAGCCGAACAGCCGTGGCCACGAGAAGAGTTCGGCCGTAGGCTGGCCGCGCGGCAGTAGTGCGGAACAGGCGGCGGGAACGCACTCGCCCGCGCCGGCCGAGCAGCAGCGCACCGCCCCGGCTGGGTCGGCTGGGACGACGTCGCCGCCACAGGCGACCACCTCGAGCTTCGGCGAAGCCGATACACCCCGAGCGGACAGGGACGACACCGTGCATGACAACGACAACCGCGACCCCGGCGCGACAGCGCCTCATGTTTCACGTGAAACCGGGCCCGATGGTTGGGCGGTGGGTAGGCGTGCGGCAGGCCCCGACGCCGGCCTGCCCCACCCGCGTGTCGCGAGTGGACAGTCCGAGCCGGTAGCCAGCGCAGCCGACGGATCCGGGTCAGCACCTGTGGTGCCCCTAGCCGTACCATTCTCTAGCCCGGAGAACGGTGGCGGCACCGTCTATCAGGGCCGGCCTGATGTAGTCGAGCGCTCCCCCGCTCCGGCCCCACGGCCGCAACCCACCCCCAGCACGGATCGGGTCGATGTCGCCCCGCCCCGGCCCGCACCACCTCGGCCCGCCACGCCCACCGTTGCGCCCGAGGCGACCCCGGAGGAAGCGGTGACCGACGCGTACGTTTCACGTGAAACACCCACGCGTGAAGAGGACGACCCGCCGTTGGCGATGGAGGCGCTACGCGCCGTCCAGATCCTGAACCCCAGTGGCGAAGTCACCATGCCCCGGCCGGACCACACCCGGATCATGTGCGTCGCCAACCAGAAGGGCGGCGTGGGCAAGACCACGACCACCGTCAACCTGGCGGTCGGCCTCGCCCTCCACGGCAACCGCGTCCTGGTGGTCGACCTCGACCCGCAGGGCAACGCGTCGACCGGCCTGAACGTGCCTCATCACGCGGGCATCCCGGACGTGTACGACTGCCTGATCGACAACGTGCCGCTCTCCGACGTCGCCCAGGCCGTCGAGGGCATCCCGAACCTCTGGTGCGTACCCGCGACAATCGATCTTGCTGGTGCGGAGATCGAGCTCGTCTCCGTGGTCGCGCGCGAGTCCCGCTTGTCCCGGGCGATCGCCGCGCATCCCGGCACGTTCGACTACGTCTTCATCGACTGCCCGCCGTCGCTCGGCCTGCTGACCGTCAACGCGCTCGTTGCCGCGCAGGAGGTGCTGATCCCGATCCAGTGCGAGTACTACGCGTTGGAAGGGCTCAACCAGCTGATCAACAACATCAACTTGGTACGCCAGCACTTGAACCCGACGCTCGACGTCTCCACGATCCTGCTGACCATGTACGACCGCCGCACGCGGCTCGCCGACGCCGTCGAACAGGACGTGCGCAACCACTTCGGCGACAAGGTCCTGCGCGCCGTCATCCCCCGCAACGTCCGGGTCTCCGAGGCGCCCAGCTACGGCCAGTCGGTCATGACCTACGATCCAGGGTCGCGTGGCGCCACCAGCTACTTCGAGGCGGCCCAGGAGATCGCTGAGCGTGGCGTCAAGGGAGGCAAGGCATGAAGAACCGTCCGAGAGGCGGTCTTGGACGCGGGCTCGGGGCCCTGATTCCTACCGCTCCGGCTCAGGCACCGACGTCGTCCGTTGCCGTCGCGCCACCGCCGCCGCCGGTGGAGACGGAACCGGAGGCGCCGCCGGTAGCCAGTGCGCCGCCCGCGCCCGCCCCTGTGTCCGCTCCTCCGGCCGAGGCGCCGGCGCCGCCCGTACCCGCGGATGAGCCTGCGCCAGCCGCGGAGATTGCCCAGCCGACGGCGAGCGACCCGGATCCAGGTCTGGCGCCGGTTCCGGGTGCGCGGTTCGCCGAGCTGCCCGTCGACGCGATCGTCCCGAACTCGCGCCAGCCGCGGTCGGTGTTCGACGAGGAGGCGCTGGACGAGCTGAAGGTCTCGATCCAGGAGGTCGGCTTCCTGCAGCCGATCGTGGTGCGTGAGACGGACGAGGCCGGGCGCTACGAACTCGTCATGGGTGAGCGGCGGTGGCGGGCCGCGCAGGCGGTCGGCCGCTCGACCATCCCCGCGATCGTCCGCGACACGCGCGATGACGCCATGCTGCGGGACGCGCTGCTGGAGAACATCCACCGGGCGAACCTGAACCCGCTGGAAGAGGCGGCCGCGTACCAGCAGCTGCTCGAGGAGTTCGGTGCGACGCACGAGGAGCTGGCGCGTCGGATCGGCCGGAGCCGCCCACAGATCTCCAACACGATCCGCTTGCTGAACCTGCCGGCGGTCGTACAGCGGCGGGTGGCTGCTGGGGTGTTGTCGGCCGGGCATGCGCGTGCGCTGCTGGGCCTGGACGACGCGCAGACCCAGGAGGAACTGGCGCATCGGGTTGTGGCGGAGGGTTTGTCGGTACGAGCGACCGAGGAGCTGGTGACGCTCGCGCTCGCGGACGGTCCGGCGAAGCCCGCTGCCCCGGCCAAGCGTCGGGTCAAGGCGGTGGCGCCGGCGCTGTCGGATCTGGCGGACCGGTTGTCGGACCGCTTCGACACGCGGGTCAAGGTCGAGCTCGGCCGCAACAAGGGCAAGATTTCGATCGAGTTCGCGACGGTCGACGACCTCGAGCGGATCGTCGGGATCATCGGGATGGGCGACGCGCCTCCCGCGGAGTGACCCACGAGCGTCCGAAACGGCCGCGAACCCCATTCGGGTTCGCGGCCGTTTCACGTGAAACGGGGTTCACTGACGGCCAGAAGTTTTACACAGGCGTTGTCCACAGGCACCCCTCTGAAAGAGCGAAACCCCGTGTCGGAGGCGTTATTGGCCTGTGGATGAACGAGTGCGGAGCGGGCCTCGACCGCCCGAAATGGGGAAGGACGGAGGCCCGCATCCTCCGATAGGGTCACCCTCGTGCCTCACTCCGCCGACTCGGTCCCCGCATACACCAAGTGGCCTTCGTTCCCGTTCGAGGGCGATCTGCGCGTCAAGAAGCTCGCCGAACCCGTTGACGCCGAGCCCCGGCGAAAGGGCGAAGACGCAGCCGACTGCGTCGCTTGCAACACCCCGGACGACGCCTACATCTGGGTGAGCGAACGGTGGCGCGTACGCGCGATGGAACGGCCGACTGGCCTGCCGATGGTGCTCATCCTCGAGGCACGATCGCACCTGGACCTCGGCGATCTACCGAACCTGCTCGCCGCCGAACTCGGGGTGATGACTGTCCGCCTGGAGCGCGCGGTGCGGTCGCTGGACGGGGTGGCGCGGGTCCACGTGAACCGGTGGGGCGACAGCTCGGCACACCTGCACATGTGGTTCCTGGCGCGGCCGTACGGGCAGCTGCAGCTGCGCGGGACTTTCCTGTCCCTGTGGGACGACATCCTCCCGCCGATCGCCGAGTCGGTGTGGCGGGAGAACCTGGCGTTGGTAGCGGCGTGGCTGGCGGAGTTCGGTGGCACGCCATTGGCGGAGCCGCCGCACATCGAGTGGCAGGCGCCGTCGAGCCTGACGCCACAGGCGACGCCGGCCGCGGTGGCCGCTGCTGCTGCGGAGGCCGCCGCGGAGCCGTTGTCGGTCGCGATCGCGGAGGCGCCGGAGGGCGTGCCGGATGCTGCGTCGGCGGAGGCCGTGGCTGAGCCGGCCCGTGGGGCGGAGCGCCCGGGTGCTGCCGAGGTAGCGGAGGCCGACCGGGTCGAGGGTGAGGCGTCTCCGGCCGTCAAGGCTGCGGCTGCGGCGCCTGCTCGGACCACTTCGGGCGCCGCAGGCGAGCCCGTCGCGGTGATCGAGGTGGCAGCTGCGGAGCGTGGTTCAGCGCCCGTGGTCGTTGTCGGCCCATCGAAGCCTGCCAATTCGTAGCTTTCCCTCGAACGTCAAGAGCGCACCGGGTCCGTGTGGATCGGGTGCGCTCTTTGGTTTCCCGTGAAACATCGGTGCCGGGGGCGGACCTTGGGCGCTCGATCCGTGCGTTTGTCGGCAGAGCGCTGGCAGGGACCGCGAGGTGTATGGGTGCCGTCTTCCGCCCCGCTTCCTGGTCTCTGGCCGCCGGACTTTGTGACGAGGAAGCCGGCGAACGCCGACCGTGAGCCAGCTTCCTCGCTCGCCCCGGGAGGGGTGCGGCGCCTTCGCCGCACTTGCAGTCCCTGCCGCGGCCATCGTTCGGCGCGGATCCCCGCACCAGCGTTGCGGTGATGTCGTGGTTGGTACGGCCGGGCAGTTGCATCGCGACCTCGAACAGACAAGCATGCTGCTGTCATCGCGGGTCAACGCAGGCATTCGTGATACCGAGACGCGGGAGGGGATGACTCGCATCCGCGTCCTTAAGCGACGCCCAGCGCGACTGGCGACCGGGCCTCGCCGGGCCGCACTGTCGGCGCCGGTGATGGGGGTAGGCCGCCTCGAGGCGGGCGACACGGCGACCGTCGGAGGGCGACGGGTGACCCAGCGGCCCTGCGCCCGTCGAGCAACGTCCGTGGCCGCCTACGTTCCTCGGCTGCTGTCGTTGGCCCGCTGTGCGCGTCTGGCTCTGGGCGGACGACTGCTGACCCCAGCCTCGCGCAGCGCAGCTGGCCCGTGGTGGACTTCGGCGGCGAGCTCATCTGACGTCACTGAAACGTGCACGGGTCCGCGTCGGTCGTGGCCGGGAATCGCCGGGCTAGGAGCTTCGACGCCGGGTCGCGGTCGACCGCCAGGCGCTGCACTGCCTAGACGGATCCACCGCATCTCCCGCCAGCACGGGCAGGCGTTAGCCGGGCCATCGTTTTCTGACGACATCCCGGGCGCCTGATCCGTGATCGGCTCTGTGTCGGTCGCATCCGTCCTTTGTGGAGTGCGGTAGATCGTTAGCGACGCAACAGTTGCACTCCTGTTGAGTGCCGTCGGACAAACGCAGTGAGTAGGTCGGCCGACGGCGTCCTTGCGGTTCGTCCGACCTAGCTGGCCGCGGCTGCACGACATTGCCCTACGCCTCGCCGTCGATGTCCCTTCTCCCTACCGGGTAGCCGACCCGGGGGCCCGGCAAGCACCGGCGGGCGAGTCGACCGGCGGGAAGCGAGCGGCCTCGTCAGCGGGCGCCTCTGGCCCGAGCACGTAGCCATTCCGGCCTGGTCCGTGGGACTGCCGGCACTGAGCCGGGCACGATGACGGGAACCGTCCAACCGTGGATCTCAGATCGGCGTCCCCGTTGATGTTCGAGCGCGCTCGACCGCGATTGACATCCACCACGGATCGCACCGCAGCGGAAGTTCGCTGAGGTGGCCGATGGGTCATGCCGCGCGCTGGCTTCAGCTCATCGAAGCACGAGTCCTTCGCAGTTGGCACTGACGCGATGTTTCACGTGAAACCAACGTCGTGCCACCCCTACGCAATCACGCGATAGCTCCGATCCGGGGCGCCCACGCCAGTGACAAGCAGCGCCGCATCGGACATGGCAACCCCCGAGCAAAGGCAGCCGCTTCGGGAGACGATCTCCGTGGCGGTGAGCACGTCCCAATGAATACCGGCGGCGGGGCGGGGCGCTTGCGGCGGCGATCAGTGACCTCCCCAGGCAACGCGCGGAACGAGTCGACTTCGCGGGCTCGCCGTGCGGCGACCAGACCCGTGTGGAGGCGGGCCCGTGGCGGCGGTCATCGGGTGTGGAGGTAGGCCCGTGGCGGCGGTCATCGGGTGCGGAGGTAGGCCCGTGGCGGCGGTCATCCGGTGCGGAGGCCAGCCCGCCGCACCCCAGCTATCGCCACGGGGCATCAGCGTGGCCAGACGACGGGGCCTTGTGCGTGCGCTGCGAAATGACGCTGCCGCTGCGAGGCAGCGACGGTTGGGCATCCTGCGGCCGCGGCTGGGCGGATCGCGTCTGTTGGGACCTGCTCTGTTGAACTTGCCGCGCCGCAGGGGCGTTGCGGCTTGGGTGCAACGGTCTCCGTCACGCTGCGGCGCCTGTGCGTCTGTTGGGGCGCAGGGCGTTGTCCGTGCGGTGCAACGGGTTCGGTCATGCCGCCGTCCAAGCGTCGGCTTGCTGCACGCGCTTGAACCGTGCCGGCCACGCAAGCCGGACGCTCGTGTCAGTCGGCCCTACGGCAACCCGAGGCTGCCATACAAAAGCTCCGGGCCGGGCGGGCGCCGGGGCATGTCAGCTACACAAGCGCTCGCGCCGCGGCGCCCCCGCGCGGCTAGCTCGGTGAATTGCTATGCCGCTTGTTTCGCGTCTCACTCACCCCCGCCCGTTGCCGATCTATCGGCTCAGGCGATCGAGTGGCGGCGTGGCACAGCACGTCGTCGGCGCTAGCGCGTATCGGGTTGGCGCGGCTAGGACGTCGTGCGTCGAGCGCGCCGATTGGCGCTCGGGGGCTCCGCCAAACCTCGCGAGTTTGGCTCGACGGCCGCGGGTGCCCCGCGAGGCGAGGCGCCGTGCGTCTGCTGTGCGGGCCGCCGGCGCTGCGGACGCGTCCGGGCGCTTGCCGCCTGCGATGGCACTGGGGTCTCCCGGTCGCACGGCACGCTGTTGCTTGCCGATTGTTGAGCAACGGAGCTCCGCGTCACGCGAGCAGCGGCCCGCGGTCGGTCGCTCTCGGGACGGCGTCGACGGCGGATCGACCACGGACATGCGGCTCTAGATCGCCGATGTTTCACGTGAAACGGGCGCTGCCGATTTGTTGAGGGCTGGTTCCGGCAACCGGCCGTCCCGGTTACCCAGCTCGGCCATCGAGCCAGGCGCTCTTGCATGCGTTGCCGATGAGATCGAAAGTCGCGCGTGGCGTCGGTCGGTCGGTGTAGCCCGCAAAAAGGCCGCGCCGAGCGCGCTCGCTCGTAGACGTGCGAGCGGCGCTACTGGCTCGGGACGCAGCAGTCCGTCGCCGGCCGGCATTGCTCTGCCGGAGCCAGCCCCTCCCACAAAGGACGACGTCGCGACGCGGCCCGGCGCCGGTCGCGACCTCGCCGAGCGGCTCGACCTCGCCAACTTTTGCCTCCGTCGCCTCGTGGCCGGTCCCGTTTCCCGACGAGCGGGCGGCCGTCGACTTCCTCGGCTCGACGAAGACGGCGGAGGCCTGGGCCCGCGATCTCGAACGGCGCCCGGACGGGCTCTGGCCGCGGTTCGACGCCGCGTTCGTCGCCGGCTGGATCAGGCCGTCTTGTCGGAGCCGTGCCATCGACCCTATAGAAGCCTCAACTCGCGGAGACGCGGGCAAGTCCGATCCGGACCAGGGATGGTTCGTTGGTTTGCGGCCAGGCCCGTGTCGTGCCTTCGGCGGTATGCCCTACCGAGCCTTGAACTCTGACGACCCCACTGGGATCAGAGCCTTGCCCGAAGCTCGCCCGGGTCCTCCGTGGACTCCAGCCGATTCGCCGGCGAAGTGATCCGAGCCCAGACTCGTTGCCCCCGGCATGGGCAATCGTCAACTTTCTTCCCAGTCGCCACCCCGGCCGAAAGCGAACGATGGCGAATGCTTGCGGAGGGGGCAGTTTCACGTGGAACCGGATGGCTCCCCGGCCAACACTGACTCGCCTCGCGCGGCCCGCTGCCCCCGGCACCAGGCGATCACACCGCGGATGGGCGGGTCTCCCAGCCACCGGTCCACAGCTTCATGCCAGCGTCCTCGCCCGGCACTGCCACAGACGGTGCCGGCCGGTTGAGAAGTGGCACTGCGTCCCGCCACGCTCGTCGACCCTTCATGTGGCCTGCCGGCGGACGCCCCACGGCACCCCCGTCCCGTTCGCCGTGGGTCTCCGCATCCCCAGGCGACCGCCCGGCAGCGATGCGGCGGTGCCTGATTGAACCTGCCGCCGACTCACCTCGCCAGCCGCACCGGGCAAGCAGTTGGAGGTAGCCACTCCTGCGCTGGTACGTGCAAGCCGCCACCGCTATGGCAACGTCCAGGTCGAGACCCCCACCCGTGCCTCGCCTGTTCGACGATGGGCGCGAGCCCGCACCGCCGCGCCGCCGGGAAACAACGCCGGCAAGAGGCTGACGCGGGTGCACCACGAACACCGCTCCCGCGCGAAGCCGCTCCGCCACACCGACCGCGACACAGCAAGACAGCTTGGAACCAGCCTCAAATCCCAACGGTCAAACCCCAAACCATCGCTCCCGGGCCGCACCCAAGGACCGTGCCACCAAGCCGAGCGCCACCCACCCCCCGCCGCTAACTCGGTTTCACGTGAAACGAGCCGCCCTCAGAATTGACTGGGTGCGGATCCGAGCTGCCCAACCGGAAGACCTACCCACCCTCCAAGCCATCGAGCGAGCAGCAGGCGCGATCTTCCACACGATAGGCATGGCAGAGATCGCAGACGACGACCCACCGCCACT
>NZ_JBFAIU010000038.1:0-35017 GCF_040654855.1 Asanoa sp. NPDC050611 | reverse complement strand
CCGGCGCCCGTGCCCGCAGGCCGGAGGCCAGAGCCGTGGCCGGAGGCCCGGCGCCCGTGGCCGGAGGCCCGGCGGCCCGTGCCGGGAAGCCGGAGGCCGGAAGCCGTGGCTGGAAGCCGTGGCCGGAGGCCGGAGGCCGGAAGCCGGAGGCCGGAAGCGGGAGGCCGGAGGCCGGAGGCCGGAGGCCGGAAGCCGGAAGCCGGAAGCCGGAAGCCGGGGACCGTGGCCGTAGCCGTGGCCAGAGGCCGTGGCCAGAGGGCCTCGAGGCCGTTGCTTTGCCCTCGCTGGGCGGTGGTCGTGGTCAGGGCTCGTGGCCGCCGCGCGTGGCCAGGGACGTGCGACGTGGCAGGTGGCCCGCGGGAGGGCTGCGCGATCGATAGCCCTTGGTCGTGGGCCGATGGTGGTTCGTGGCGCCCGGCCGTGGAGATAGCGCGGGCACCAGGCCAGCGGTCGGGCTGGACCTAAGCGCCGGCCAGGAGTTCCGCGGCGGCCAAGCCGCTGGAGCGGGTCGCTCCGTAGGTGGCGATGTGCGTGGCGCCGACGATCGCAGCCGGAACCCCGAGTTCCACCACCACCGCGTCCGGGCGGGTGGACAAGGCCGACGCCACCAGGGTGCTCATCCACGCGTGGCGGTGCAGGTCGCGGACCACCAGGACCAACGGGCGGCCGGCGGCCGCCAGGATGGAGCCGTCCGCGGCGTCCGATTCCGTCAGGCGGACCGTGGTCGTGCCGGGTAGCAGGGCCGCCAGCGGCGCCGCCAAGCCCCACGGTGTGTCCGTCCCCGCTGCCATGTTCGCCGGCGGCGACAGCTCGATCACGTGCGGCGGTCCGGCGAGCGGCAGCGACGGCGACGAGCCGCCGACCTTCACCGCGCGGCGCGCCGCGGCCAGGCCCACCGGCGAGCCGGAAGCGCCGTGCCATGCGCCCGGTGCCGACGCCGCCCGGGCCGTCGCTGCCCACGCCGCCAGGTGTTCCACCCGCTTCGCGGCCTCCACCAGGCGGTCCTCCGCGAGCTGCCCCGAAACCACCGCGCCCGCGATCGCCGCGCGCAGCCGCTCCGCCGTTGCTTCGTCCGCGTTGTCGCCGCCTACGCAGATCGCGTCCGCACCCGCGGCCAGCGCCGCCACGACCGCTGTCTCGAAGCCGAACTGGTCGACCAGCCCGCGCATCTCCATGCCGTCGGTGATCACGGCGCCTTCGAAGCCGAGCTCGTCCCGCAGCAGTCCGGTGAGGACCGAGCGGCTCAGGGTCGCCGGCAGGGTGGGGTCGATGGCCGGGACCAGCAGGTGGCCCGTCATCACCGCCTGGACGCCGGCGGCGATCGCCGCGCGGAACGGGAGTAGTTCGACCGCGTCCAAGCCTGCCCGGTCGCGCGGGATGCGTGGCAGGTCGTGGTGCGAGTCGACGGCCGTGTCGCCGTGGCCCGGGAAGTGCTTGGCACACGCCGCTACGCCCGCGGCCTGGAGGCCCGCGATCCACGCCGCGGTGTGGCGGGCGACGAGGGCCGGGTCGGCGCCGAAGCTGCGTACGCCGATGACCGGGTTGTCGGGGTTGTTGTTGACGTCCGCGTCGGGCGCGTAGTCGAGGTTGACGCCCGCCGCGGCCAGTTCGCGGCCCAGGTCGTGCGCCACCTCCTGGGTGAGCGCGACGTCGTCGACCGCGCCCAGGGCCAGGTTGCCCGGCCGGGAGCTGCCGGTGCGGGACTCGAACCGCGTGACGTCGCCGGCCTCCTCGTCGACGGCGACCAGCACGTCGGCGCGTTCCGCGCGCAGCGCCGCGGTCAGCGCGGCCACCTGCTGCGGGTCGCGGACGTTTCGGGCGAACAGCGCCACGCCGCCGAGGCCCTCCCCGAGCCACCGGCGCACCCAGTCGGGCGGCGTGGTGCCCACGAACCCGGGCTGCAGAACGGTCGCGGCCAGCCGCAGCAGTTCGCCGCCAGGCTCGGTCATCGGTGCATCCCCCCGTATCAACAAGGCTTCGGGCCTTCTGCTGCTTGGTTTCCGCCGACCGGAGGTCCAGGCGGCTCAGCAAGCTCGGTCCTCGAAATGGTCACACCCGACCCAGAAATAGTCAACAAACTTTCCAGTTGGCGGGCGGCGCTAGAGTGCCCGCATGGCGGCGGAGAACGTGAGTTGGTACGACGTACCCGGTGTCCAGATCTTCGGTGCCGTCATCGGCGCGCTCGTGCTCGTCTACGCGATCCGGCGGATCTTCAAATGACGCAGGGTTGACCCTGCCCGGCACGGGTACGGACGCCCCATGCGCATCGGATACTTCCTGTCCTCGGAGGAGTACACGCCCGCCGAGCTGATCGCCCAGGCCAAAGGCGCCCAACAGGCCGGGTTCCAGGCACTGTGGATCTCCGACCACTACCACCCGTGGGTCGACGCGCAGGGGCAGAGCCCGTTCGTGTGGTCGACGATCGGCGCCCTGAGCCAGGTCTGCACGCTGCCGGTGACCACCGCGGTGACCTGCCCGACGATCCGGATCCATCCGGCCGTGGTCGCCCAGGCGGCCGCGACCAGCGCCGTGCTGCACGAGGGCCGGTTCACCCTCGGCGTCGGCAGTGGCGAGGCGCTCAACGAGCAGATCCTCGGCGACGACTGGCCCGAGGCCGACGTGCGCCTCGAGATGCTCGAGGAGGCGGTCGCCGTGATGCGCGAGCTGTGGCAGGGCGGCGTGGTCTCCCACCGCGGCCCGCACTACACGGTGCGCAACGCGCGGATCTACACCCGACCCGACACACCGCCACCGGTGTACGTGAGTGGCTTCGGCCCCAAGGCCGCCGAGGTCGCCGGGCGGATCGGCGACGGCTACGTCAGCACGATCCCGGACGCCGACCTGGTCAAGAAGTTCCGCGAGAGCGGCGGCGGCGACAAGCCGGCCCAGGCGGGCTTCAAGGCGGCGTTCGCGGCGACGGCCGCCGAGGGGGCCCGGATCGCGTTCGAGAAGTGGCCCAACAGCGCCGTGCCGGGCGAGCTGTCGCAGATCCTGCCCACGCCGAAGCACTTCGAGCAGGCGTCGCAGCTCGCCACCGAGGAGAAGGTGGCCGAGGCGTTCGTCTGCGGCAACGACGCCGGCGCGCACCTGGAGATGATCGACACGTACGCGCAGGCCGGTTTCGACGAGGTGTACGTCGCCAACACCGGACCGCACTACGAGGGGCTCTTCGACCTGTACGCGTCCTCGGTGCTGCCGAAGCTGTCCCGATAGCGTTTCGGCGCACGGCGGCCCGGGTAGAGCGGCTCGGCGATGAAATCAACGATCACCTCCCTGCGCCTGCGGCGGGCCGCCCGAAACCTGTTCGGTTGGAAGACCCTGCGCCCGGGTCAGCTCGACGCGATGCGCGCGGTCCTGCGCCGCCACGACGTGCTCGCCATCATGCCCACCGGCGCCGGCAAGTCGGCGCTCTACCAGGTGCCGGCGACCCAGCTGGCCGGCCCGACCCTGGTCATCTCCCCGCTGCTCGCCCTCCAGCAGGACCAGATCGGCGGCCTGGAGCGGCGCGGCGCCGCACCGCTGAAGGCCGTCCGGATCTCGTCCGCCGAGACGCCGAAGCAGCGGGAGGCGGCCCTCGAAGCGCTGCGCGACGGGCACGCCGAGTTCCTGTTCATCACCCCGGAGCAGCTCGCCGACCCGGATCGCCTCGATCAGGTCAAGAAGCTCAAGCCCTCACTGGTCGCGGTCGACGAGGCCCACTGCATCTCCGCCTGGGGCCACGACTTCCGGCCGGACTACCTGGCGCTCGGCCACGTGATCAGGCAGCTCGGCCGCCCGCCGGTGGTGGCCCTGACGGCCACGGCGTCGCCGCCGGTGCGCGACGACATCGTCGCCCGGCTCGGCCTCGAACGGCCCAAGGTGATCATCAACGGGCTGGACCGGCCCAACCTGTTCCTCGAGGCGACGAACTGCCCGACCGAGGACTACCGCTGGCGCCGGCTGCAGGCGCTGCTGGCCGAGGGCGAGACGCCGGGGATCGTCTACGTGCCGACCAGGCGCGGTGCGGAGGAGCTCGCGGAGCGGCTGCGCGAGGCCGGCCACAAGGCGGCGCACTACCACGGCGGCATGGCGGCGGGTGCCCGCGAGACGCTGCACGAGGAGTTCCTGGCCGACCAGGTGCCGATCATGGTGGCCACGTCCGCGTTCGGGATGGGCATCGACAAGCCCAACATCCGCTGGGTCGCGCACGTCGCGCTGCCGGACTCGCCGGACAGCTACCTGCAGGAGATCGGTCGCGCCGGCCGGGACGGCCTGTCCGCCCGTACGCTGCTGCTCTGGCGGGCCGAGGACGAGGGCCTCCAACGGTATTTCACCGGTGCCACGCCCGCCGTCGACGAGCTGCGTGACCTCGCCGCCGTCCTGCGCGCCGACGGGCCGCTCACCAAGACGGCGCTGCGCGAGCGCACCGGGCTCGGCGCCCGCAAGCTGGGCCAGCTCGTCGCGCTGCTGGAGCAGGTGGGTGGTGCGGTCACCCGGTCAGGCGGCAAGGTGGCCAGCCCGCGCTACGCACCCCCGCCGGCCGAGGTCGCCGCACTCGCCGTCGCGGAGGCCGAGCGGCAGCAGAGCCTGCAGAAGTCGCGGACCGACATGATGCGGGGGTACGCGGAGGCGCGCGGCTGTCGCGGCCAGGCGCTGCTGGCGTACTTCGGCGAGAAGATGAACCACGTCTGCGGCCACTGCGACAACTGCGTGGCCGGCCGCGGCGAGCCCGACAACGGCGCCGTCGGCCCGTTCCCGGTGCACAGCACCGTCCGGCACGCCGAGTGGGGCAGTGGCATGGTGATGGGCTACGAGGACGACCGGATGACGGTGCTGTTCGACGAGGTCGGGTACAAGACCCTGTCGGTGCCGGTGGTCTCGGAACAGGGCCTGCTGGTGGCCGACCCGCGTTGACTACGCTGTCGTTGGCTTTCGACTCGCCGTATCGGCTTGAAGTGAAAGGTGTCCCATCGTGACCGACTCTCCCGTGTTCACCGAGTTCGGCTTCTCCGACTCCGAATGGGGCCTGCTCGTCGGCCTGCCACAGTCGGTGCTGACCGCCGCGAGCGCGGCCGAACACGACGGCACCCGCCGCACGCTGGCCGAGAACCACGCCGGCCTGGAAGCGATCGCCGAGGGCCGCGAGTCGGCGAGCCCGCTGGTCACCGCCGTGGCCGGCGAGCTGGTCACCCGGGTGGGCGACCCCGAGGCCGGCGAGGAGCTGCCGGCGATCGAGCCGAGCGACCCCGAGGCCTACGCCGACGACGTGCTGGGCCGGGCCCGCTCGGCGGCCGAGCTGCTGACCGCGAAGGCGAGCGAGGGCGAGGCCGGCGCCTACAAGCACTGGCTCGTGACGATCGCGGAGCAGGTCGTGACGGCGGCGCCGTCGGGCGGCATCCTCGGCGTGGGCGGCGACGTGGTCACCGACACGGAGCGCGCGTTCCGCGACCGGCTCGCCTCGGTGCTCAACGACTGAGATGCTCGCGCACGAGGTGGCCGGGCCGCCCGCGGCGCCGGTCGTGGTGCTGGGCAGCTCGCTCGGCACCACGCGCGCGATGTGGGCGCCCCAGATCGCCGCGCTGAGCACGGAGTTCCGGGTCGTCGCGTACGACCATCGTGGACACGGCGCCTCCCCGGTGCCGCCCGGCCCGTACGCCATCGAGGATCTGGGCCGGGACGTGCTCGAGCTGCTCGACCACCTCGGGCTGCGACAGGTCCACTACGCGGGGTTGTCGCTGGGCGGCATGGTCGGGATGTGGCTGGCCGCCCACGCGCCGGAGCGGATCGACCGGCTGGCGCTGCTCTGCACATCGGCGCACATGCCACCCGCGTCCGGCTGGCACCGGCGCGCGGCGACCGTGCGCGCCGAAGGGATGAGCGCCGTCGCCGACGCGGTGGTGGCCCGCTGGTTCACGCCGGCATTCCCGCCGGACGAGGTGGCGACGTTCCACAAGGCGCTGGTCGCCAACGACCCGGCCGGCTATGCCGCCTGCTGCGCGGCCATCGCGGGGATGGACCTGCGCCCGGCGCTCGGCCGGATCACCGCGCCCACCCTCGTGATCGCGGGCGCAGCCGACGCCGCCACGCCACCCGAGCCCCACGCGCGGACCATTGTGGACGGCATCGGCGCTCGCCTGGTCGTGCTGCCGGACGCCGCACACCTCGCCAGCGTCGAGCGCGCGGAACAGGTCAGCGACCTGCTCCGCCGGCACTTCACAGGCGGGTGAGCCGCACCGCGTCGGCGATGACGTAGCCCGTGCCGCTCGTCCAGCGGCTCACGCCCACCTTGTTGCCCGCGCCGGCCGGCAGCGTGAAGACGCCGAGCGGCACCCACTGCCCGCCGCCGGACCGCTGGTTGACCACGACCGACTGGTTGCCGGTCGTCGTCGCCACGATGTAGGGCGCCTGGTTGTTGTAGCCCGCGTCCGCCGGGTACCAGACGTCGACCGCGTACGTGTCGGTCGCCGGCGTGGTGGCCGCGTACCAGGCGACGTCGCTGGCCGAGACGGGGTTGGCGAACCGGTAGTCGGCGCCGAACCGCTGCGCGGAGAAGGCCGAGGTGCCCCAGTTGGCGCCGGCCGCGAACCCGGCCGACGAGTTGTCGAGCGTGACGCTCCACTCCTGGCCCGGCGGCGGCCCGGCCGCGTTGCTCACGTCGAGATAGTTGCGGTCGATCCGGATCGTCACGCCGCCCCAGGTCTCGGTCACCTCACCGGCGTACTGGTGCAGCCGCTGGTGGTCGGCGTAGCGGTCGTCGGCGCAGTAGCTCCCGCCGTCCGTGTCGGCGACGCCGTTCCACCAGGCGATCCAGATCTGGTCGAGCCGCGTGTACGCCGGGTCGTCGTAGGCGTCGCACACGTCCTTGATGCCGGACGACCCGCTGGAGTAGACCCCGGCCAGATAACCGCGGGTGTGCAGCCGCTCGGTCCAGCCGGACAGGAACGAGAGCACCGCCGCCTTGCAGGACGCGTTCGACGGGTAGTGCTCCACGTCGTTGTAGATCGTGCTCCCGGCCCCGATCCCCAACGCCTGGGCGGCGCTGACGGCACTGTCGGCGGCCGTCCCGCCCTGCGTGCGGGCGGTGGCCGGGTTCGCGGACATCTTCGGCGTACGCGTGCCGCACGGCGCCTGGTAGCCCAGCTCGATCGGAATCAACCGCCACCCGTTGGCGACCTGGTTGCTGACCCAGGTGGCGGTCAGGTTGGGCTGGGCACAGGACCGGCTGGCCCCGCTGATGTAGATGCCCACGGCCCGATAGGGCGAACTGGCCCGCCAGGCGTTCATCGCGGACTGCGCGGGCGCCGTGCAGGTGTCGAACCCACGCCCGACGAACGTCCCCGGCTGCGGCGCGACGGCCGCCACCGCCACCTCCGGCACCGCCAGGGACGCCACCGCCGTCATGAAGGTTCCCACCAACAACGCCACGGTCTTACGCATCGGCGAACTCCCAGCCCAGGAAGATTTCCTACGTCAGCCACGCATGACGTGAAAGTTTCTATCACAAATTCATGGACGAGGATAGATATGGCGAAGCGCTGCGCGTGAACAGCGGCTTTCGAGCGATCCAACTGTCAGCCGACCGCGTTGACCTTGGTCGCGGCAGCGTGGTGGACTCCTTGTTGCAAACTCTAGGCAATAACCGGAGTGGCGCAATATGCTACCGGCGGCTCGATCGCCTCGGGGAGGGGTCCATGAACGGTGTGGCGATGCACATCGCCAACGGCATCGTCAACGCTCAGGTGTCGGCGGTCTTCGCCGCCATCGCGGCGGCGGCGCTGGCGATCTGTGTGTGGCGCGGACGTGCCGACCTCGACGACCGGCTGGCCCCGATGGCCGGCCTCGTCGCGGCCTTCATCTTCGCGGTCCAGATGCTCAACTTCCAGGTGCTGCCCGGCGTCTCCGGCCACCTGCTCGGCGGCACGCTCGCGGTGGTCCTGGTCGGCCCCTGGGTCGGCGCGCTCTGCGTCTCGACCGTGCTGATCATCCAGTGCCTGCTCTTCGCCGACGGCGGCCTGACCGCGCTCGGCCTCAACATCACCAACATGGCGGTGATCGGCACCGCGGCCGGCTACCTGCTGGTCGCCGGGTTGCTGCGGATCCTGCCGAAGACGCCGCGTGGCGTCGCGGTCACCGCGTTCGTCGCCTCGATCGTCAGCGTGGTCGTCGCGTCGCAGGCGTTCGTCCTGGAATACGCGCTCGGCGGCACGACCCAGCTCTCGATGACGACCATCGCGGGCACGATGGCCGGCGCGCACGTCCTGATCGGCATCGGCGAGGGCCTGATCGCGGGTGTCACCGTCGCGACGGTCGCCCGCATCCGACCCGACCTGGTGTACGCGCTGCGCCGGTTCCGCACCGCCCGCCCGGTGGCGACCAAGGCCGCGCAGACGACCGTGGGAGCCCAGGCATGAAGAAGCGCATCGGTTGGTTCATCGCCGGCGGCCTGCTGATCGCCGCCCTGCTCGCGGGCGTCGTGTCCAGCTTCGCCTCGTCGAGCCCGGACGGCCTCGACGCCGCCGCCCGCAAGGGGTGCACGTTCGACGCCGACGACAACATCACCGGCGGCACCTGCATGGCCCAGCAGGAGCAGGACCACCAGCTCAAGGACAGCCCGCTGGCCGACTACGGCATCAAGGGCATCGACAACGAGTTCCTGTCGACCGGCCTGTCCGGCGTGCTCGGCGTCGCGGTCACGTTCGCGATCGGTGGCGGCGTCTTCTGGCTGGTCCGCCGGCGCGGCCACCACGAGGAGAAGACCGACTCGGCCGCCGGGAGCGCGAGCGCCTGATGGGCGCGGGACACGCTCATCCGCTGCACCTCGACCACGACAGCCGGATCCACCGGCTGCCGGCCGAGGTGAAGATCGTGGCAACCCTGCTGTTCACCATCGTCGTCGTGATCACCCCCCGCGAGAAGTTCGTGGCCTTCGCCGGCTACCTCCTGCTTCTCGTGGGGGTGCTGGTCCTCGCCAAGGTCCCGCCCCTGTGGCTGGCCAAGCGGGCGACGATCGAGCTGCCGTTCGTGCTCCTCGCGATCGCGCTGCCGTTCGCGGGGCACGGCGAGCGGACCGAGTGGCTCGGCATGTCGCTGTCGATCGACGGCCTGCACGGCGCGTGGAACATTTTCGCCAAGGGCACGCTGGGCGTCCTCGCGTCGCTGCTGCTGGCCGCGACCACCACGACCCGTGACCTGATCCTCGGCCTGGACCGGCTACGCTGCCCGCAGGTCTTCACCCAGATCGCGACGTTCATGCTTCGATACCTCGACATCCTCTTCGACGACGCCCGCCGGATGCGCGTGGCGCGGCTCTCGCGCGGCTACGACCCGCGGTTCCTCTGGCAGGTCAAGGCGTTC
Source organism: Asanoa sp. NPDC050611 (assembly GCF_040654855.1). Lineage (NCBI taxonomy): Bacteria > Bacillati > Actinomycetota > Actinomycetes > Micromonosporales > Micromonosporaceae > Asanoa > Asanoa sp. NPDC050611. The sequence continues at coordinate 25,684 of NZ_JBFAIU010000038.1, read as the reverse complement.
GCCGTCGGCGTCGGGGCGCTGTTCATCCGCTCGTACGAGCGCGGCGAGCGGGTCTACCTGGCGATGGTTTCCCGCGGCTACAGCGGCCGGCTCCCCCGCCCCGACGGACCGGGCGCCACCACCGCGGACTGGGCCCGCTCGGCCACCCTGCCGGTCGCGGCCGGCATCATCGCGCTCGCGGCGGTGCTGGCATGACGGCCTCCCTGACGGTCAGTGACCTGCACTTCGCCTACCCCGACGGGCGGGAGGTGCTGCACGGCGTCGACCTGACCGTCGGTGCCGGCGAGCGGGTCGCGCTGCTCGGGCCCAACGGCGCCGGCAAGACCACGCTCGTGCTGCACCTCAACGGGATCCTGCACGCGGGTTCGGGCTCCGGCTCCGGCTCGGTCGACGTGGCCGGGCTGACCGTCGACCCGAGCGACCGGGCCGGCATCGCGGAGATCCGCCGCCGGGTCGGCATCGTCTTCCAGGACCCGGACGACCAGCTCTTCATGCCGACCGTGGCCGAGGACGTCGGGTTCGGCCCCGCCAACCTCGGGCTGCGCGGTGCCGAGCTGCGCGAGCGGGTCGACGAGGCGCTGGCCGCCGTCGACATGACCGCGCACCGCGACCAGGTGCCGCACCACCTGTCGTTCGGCCAGCGCCGCCGGGTCGCGGTGGCCACCGTGCTCGCGATGCGGCCGGAGATCCTGGTGCTCGACGAGCCGTCGTCCAACCTGGACCCGGCGAGCCGCCGGGAGCTGGCGGAGATCCTGCGGTCGCTGCCGGTGACCGTGCTGATGGTCACGCACGATCTCCCGTACGCGCTGGAGCTGTGCCCCCGCTCGGTGATCCTCGACGAGGGCCGGATCGCGGCCGACGGAAAGACGGTCGACCTGCTCCGCGACCCGGAGCTGATGCGCGGCCACCGCCTGGAGCTGCCGTTCGGCTTCGACCCGGCGTTCGCCCGATGAGAAAGGGGAGCCCTTGCGGGCTCCCCTGCACTCACGGCGTCGGCCGGTTCACTTCGCCGCGCCAGCCACCTGTCTCGGCGCCGCGGCTCTCGATGAACTCCTTGAACCGCTTGAGGTCACCCTCGACCCGGCGGTCCACCACGTGGAGCTTCTCGCCGGCCTTCTCGAGCATGCCGTCCGGCTCGAACTCCATCTGCGCGGTCACCCGCGTGTGTTCGGCGTCGAGCCGGTGGAACGTCACCACTCCGGACTGCTTCGTGCCGCCCACCGAGGTCCAGGCGACCCGCTCGTCCGGCAGCTGTTCGGTGATCTTCGCGTCGAACTCCCGCTTCACACCGGCGATCTCGGTCTTCCAGTGCGTGGTGCGGTCGTCGAGCTGACGGATCTCCTGGACCCCCTCCATGAAGCGGGGGAACTCCTCGAACTGGGTCCATTGGTTGTACGCGGTGCGCACCGGCACCGCGACGTCGACGGACTTGGTCACGCCACCCATGTGGCTTGATACCTCCTCTGTCTGCCGGTTTCCGCGCCTGGGCGGACGGTCACCAGCGTTGTGTCTCGTTGTGGTGTCCGAGCGCGGCCCAGGCCTCGGACACCGTCTGGAACCGGACTCCGGTGGGGAGCCGGTCGATCTCGGCCAGCACGTCGTCGGGCGCCTCGTTCTGCTCGGCGTCCGCGCGCAGGCGGTCCCGGTCACCCGGCAGCGCCGACCGGTTGATGTAGCGGCCGAACCGACTGCGCAGCTCGACCTCCTCGGGCGTCATCCCCTGCGGAACGCCCGTACCGTCGTCGCCCTCCGGCACCATGCTGGATTCCGGTTGGTCCTCGCCGGCCGGCTCGGCCTCCCGGAACTCCTCGGCCCGCCCACCGGCGGTGCCCTTCACGATCCCGTCGACCTCGTGCGCGAGCTCGTCGTCGACACGAGCACTGTGCTTAGCGTTGCCCCGTTCCATGCGTTTTGGGCTACCCACGGGCCCGATGCCTAAACCGGCGCAGCGGAACCTTCCACCCCACGGGCCTCAGTCCGCGGGCTCGCGCGGCGGCAGCACCGGGTCGTCGACCTGGTCGGCCCCGGCCTGCAGCTCCCGGCCGCGCTGGACCTCCGCGTTGACCTCGACGCCGAACATCACCGCGGAGTTGACCAGGTAGACCCAGACCAGGAACGCGATGACCGCACCGAGGCTGCCGTACGTCTTGTCGTAGGAGTCGAAGTTGGCCACGTAGAGGCCGAAGCCGAACGAGGCCAGCCCGATCGCCAGCAGCGTGACGAAGCCGCCCACGGTGAGCCACCGGAACCGGGGCTGCCGCACGTTGGGCGCGATCCAGAACAGCAGCGCGAGCAGCAGCATGGCGATCAGCACGAGCACCGGCCACTTGGCGACCGTCCAGGCCAGCCGGGGTGCCTCACCCAGGCCGAGCCGGTCGCCGAGCACGGTGGTCACCGGCCCGCTGACGATCAGCGCGAGCGCCACCAGGGCCAGCAGCACCAGCGCGGCCATCGTGAGCAGGATCTGCAGCGGCCGCAGCTTCCAGACCGGCCGGCCCTCCTCGACTCCGTAGATCGCGTTGGACGCCCGGGTGAAGCCGCCGACGTAACCGGAGGCCGACCAGATCGCGGTCAACAGACCGAAGCTGAGCAGCACGCCGGCCGCGCTCTTCTGCCCGACGACCTGCTTGATCGCCGAGATCACACCGTCGTTGTCGACCAGTGAGGCGGCACCCATGTCGCGCAGCAGGCCGATCACCGTGTCGACCGTGCGGTCGCCCTGCGAGACCAGGTTGACCAGCGCGACCACCACGATCGCCGACGGGAACAGCGCCAGCACCGTGTAGTAGGTCAGGCTGGCGGCCCAGTCCGAGCAGTTGTCCTTGACGAAGCCCTTGCCGGCCCGCACCAGCACGCCGCGCCAGGTGCGCCAGTGGAGCTGCCGGAGCCGCCGCGGCAGGGCCGCCGGGTCGAAGTCGAGACCGGCCGTGGTCGCCATGCGTCCGCCTTCCAAGCCGGCCCCCGGCGTCTGCCCGATGGGGCGTCACTGCGAGCGCGGGCGTTCGTACCCACTGTTGTCGTTCGGCAAACGTGCCGGTGGCGCTGGTACGCGGCGTACTGGTGATGTTTAGCGCGTCACCGACCGGAAACCACTGAGCCCTGGTGAGGTGGATGTCACCGGGCGGAATCGCCGGGAAAGACCAGACTTGCACGGGTACGTCAGTTCGGCGCGAGAGGATGAACGCATGCGCATCGCGATGATCTCCGAGCACGCGGACCCGTCCGACGGGGTGGCGAGCGGCGGTCGCGGTGCCTACGTCGGCGACCTGTCGACCGCGCTCGCGGCCGCGGGCCACGAGGTCCGCGTCTACACGCGCCGGGTGGCCGAGTCCGCCGCGGCGTCGACCGAGTTCGGCGGCGACGGCGTGGCGGTGGTCAGGGTGCCCGCGGGGCCGGCCCGGCCGCTGTCGGACAGCGAGCTGCTCCCGTACACGAAGGATTTCTCCCGTTGGCTCGTCGACCGCTGGCGCGGCGACGACTGGACGCCCGCGGTCGCGCACGCCCACTTCTGGACGAGCGGGCTGGCCGCGGTGACGGCCGGGCGCCAGACCGGGGTGCCGGTCGTGCAGTCCTACCACGAGCTGGCGACGGCGGCCCGGCGCAACGACGTGTTCAGCGGGCCCCCGCAGCGGATCGGCTACGAGCGGGTGCTCGGGCGGGCGGTCGACCAGGTGGTCGCGCAGAGCCAGGACGAGCTGCGGGAACTCGTCCGGATGGGCGTGCCACGGTCGCGCCTCGTGCTGATCCCCGGTGGCGTCGACGACGAGCTGTTCCAGCCGGAAGGCCCGGGCGCGGCCCGCGGCCCGCGGCGCCGGGTGCTCTCGGTGGGCGCGCTCACGCCGCGCAAGGGCCACCAGGACGTGATCTCCGCGCTGCGGCTGGTGCCCGACGCCGAGTGCGTGGTGGTCGGCGGACCGCCGGCGGCCGGGCTCGCCGAGGATCCCGGTGCGCGGTCGCTGCGCGAGCTGGCCGACCGCTACGACGTGGCCGACCGGGTCCATCTGATCGGCTCGGTGCCGCGCCGGGAGATGCCACAGTGGTACCGCTCCGCGGACCTGCTGGTGGCCGCACCCTGGTACGAGCCGTTCGGCCTGAGCCCGCTGGAGGCGATGGCCTGCGGCGTGCCGGTGGTCGGCACGGCGGTGGGCGGCATCGCGGAGACGGTCGTCGAGGGCCTGACGGGTGACCTGGTCGCGCCGCGCGACCCGCGGGCGCTGGGCACGGCGATCCGCCGCCTCCTGGGCGACCCGGTCCGCCACCTGGCCTACGCCACGGCGGCCATCGACCGCGCCCGCCAGGTCTACTCCTGGAAGCGCGTGGCGGCACAGCTGTCGTCGGTGTACGCGGCCCTGGCCGGCATGCGCACCCGACCCAGCGGCGCGGTCGCGTAGGTGGTCAGGCGGCCGCACATGCCGTAGCCGTGCTCCGGTGGTGGGCCGAGCACCGTCAGGCGCCCGTCGTGCAGGTGGTGGAAGCCGCCCTCGGCCAGCCGGTCGAGGTGGTCGCCGGTGGCGGTCGCCGCGGCCAGCGGGCCGTCGCGCCAGCGGTCGCGCCACCCCGGCAGGTTCGTGCGGACCAGGTCCGCCGCCCGGGCGTAGAACTCGGCCAGGGCGTCGGGGCCGTCGCGCTCGACCGCCGCCCGCAGGCGCAGGAAGCCGTCGACGGCCAGGTCCTTGCGGCGCCGGGCCCCGCCGGCCGGGTCGTCGGACGGCAGGGTGGCGGCCGCCGCATAGCTCGCCGGGTCGGCCAGGTGCGCGGGCGGGAACGTGAGCACCGCGTCGCCGGCCTCCGGCAGGCCCGCGTTCTGCATCACCACGAGGATCTTCAGGCCGCCGTCGTTGACCAGCCGGTGCACGACGCCGGGTGCGAACCAGGCGACGGTCAGCGGCGCGAGCGGCGTCTCCGCGAAGCCGTCCGCGCCGAGCGTCTGCAGGCGGCCACGGCCCTCGAGCACCACGTAGCCCTCGGTGCAGACCAGGTGCACGTGTGCCGACCCGCCGGGCAGGCCGTCCGGGCCCGTCCAGTCGTACACGGCCAGGTGGGTGACGCCCGTGCCGCCCGGGAACAGCGTCATGCCGCGAGCCTTGCGCAGGTCTTGTGGTCGAGGTCGCCGTCGGCGACGACGACCCGGTAGCGCAGGGTCAGCGTCTCCCCCGGGCCGACCCGCCGCACCTCGGCGAACGCGGCCGGGCAGAGCACCGCGTAGACCTCGCTGCGGACGAACCACGCGGTCGGTCCGGTGTGGTCGGCCATGAGCAGGGTCGACTGCTCGCCGTCACCGTCGTGGCGGCCGGTGAACGCCATCCACGGCGCCCGCGCGCCGTTGAGCTCGTCGGTGCCCTCCGCGTCCGGGATGCGCACGGTGCCGCCGCTGAAGCTGCGCGGGCCGCGCCAGAACAGGCCGCTGTACGCCGCGCCCGCCCGGCCCTCCGTCTCCGGGCTGCCGATCGCCAGCTCGGTGTCGCCGATGTTGCGCAACGCGGTCGTCAGGTCGAGCTGCCAGGCACCGTCCTCCGGCAGGGCGGTGACGTCGAGGCCGCGCTCCTCCGCGAACACGTGCCGGCCGTCTTGTGCGACCCAGGTGAGCTGCTCCGCCACGGCGATCCGGTCCGCCGCCGCCGACAGCTTCGTGAAGCCGTCGTGCAGCTGCGCGCCGTTGTTGGGCAGCTGGGCATACCCACCGTAGGGGCGTAGGTAGGTCGGCCCGCCCCAGAAGTTGTCGGCGCCCACGTTGGCCAGCGCGAGCGACATGCCCTTGTGCCAGACGTGGTCGTGCGGGCGGTAGAGGCTGACCGGCCGGCCGTCGAGAGTCCACATCGGATGGAGGTACGGCCGGGGCGACTCGCGCTGTTCGTCCCACGGCCGGTAGACGTAGCGGAACAGCTCCCGGTCGCCCCAGGTGACCCGCAGCGCCCGGTCGTGCTCGTGGGTCAGCCCGAGCCCGACGCGGGCCGGCTCGGTGCCCGTGCTCATGCCACCTCCTGTCGCGCGACGATCCGCCAGGGTGGGCCGCCGCCCTGCATCCGTTCGTGGAACGGCGATCCCGGCCCGAGGTCGCCCGGCCCGACCGGCCGGCCGGTGAACGCCGACGCGTAGACGGCGGCCACGAGCCGCATCGTGCGGCGGGCCTCGGCGAGCGTGACCGGCGGCCGCCCGCCCGCCTCGAGCGCGTCGAGCACGGCGGCGAACTGGGCCCGGTGGCCGCTCGGCACGCCGCGCTCGCCGCCGTGCCAGGCGCTGAGCACCGCCTCCTCGTGCCCGGACACCGGGGTCACCCGCCAGGCGTCCTCGCCGTAGCCGTAGAGGTGGGTCAGCTCGACCGTGGCCCGGGCGAAGTCGAACCGCAGGTAGCTCTGCTCGCGCGGGGAGAGCACGCTGTTGACCACGCTGGCGACGCAGCCGTTGGCGAAGCTCACGTGGGCCAGCGAGAGGTCCTCGGTGTCGACGTCCCGGGCCTGCCGCCGGGCGAGCGCCGCGACCTGCGTCCAGTCGCCGAGGATCGCCAGCAGGAGGTCCATCTGGTGGATGCCGTGTCCCATCGTCGGCCCGCCGCCCTCGGTGTCCCACCGGCCGCGCCACGGCACGTCGAAGTACTCCTGCGAGCGGTACCAGGTGGTGTGGCAGACGGCCAGCAGCGGCCGGCCGAGGACGCCCGCGTCGTGCAGCGCCCGGAGCCGGCGGGCGCCCGAGCCGAACCGGTGCTGGAACACGGTCGCCACGTGCCGTCCACTGTGGCCGGCCGCGGCCTCCAGCTCCGCGAACTCGCGCAGCGTCAGCGTCGGCGGCTTCTCGACCAGCACGTGCGCGCCGTACGCCAGCGCGGTGCGGGCCGCTTCCAGGTGCGCGCCCGGCGGGGTGCAGACGTGCACGAGGTCCGGTCGGGTCCGCTCCAGCACGCGGGCCAGGTCGGTGCCGGCGTGCGGGATCCCGTGCGTCCGGCAGAAGCTGCGGGCCAGCGACCCGTCGACGTCGACGCCGGCCACGAGGTCCACCCGGTCGCCGAGGCCGCGGAGGGCCTCGGCGTGGATCCTGGCGATGGTGCCGGTGCCGACGAGGGCGACCTTCATCGGATGCCGGACTTCTGCAGCTGCTCGGTGAACTCCGCGCGGACCTTGTCGCCGCCCTGCGAGCGCCAGTTGCTGATCACCTCGTCGAGGTGGCTGAGCTGCTGGCGACCGGCGATGATGTCGTTCTGGCCGTTGAGCACGAGCTGGCCGAGCGTCGGCTGCTTGCGCGACCACTCGTCGGAGAACAGGCCGTTGGCCACCACCGGGTCCGGCACCGAGGTGTCGATGATCGCCTTCTGGTAGTCGTACGACGACTGGGTCGCCTCCGGACGGCCCGGGATGAAGATGGTGTCGGGCGCGTCGACGATGTAGCGGACGCCCAGCACGGTCTGGCTGGCGCCGGCCTGGGTCGAGACGGGCCCGCCGTTCTCCATCTTGTAGTGCGTGCCCTCCTGCCCGTAGCGCCGGAACAGCCACTCCGCGGTCCCGAACGGGGCTGCCAGGTAGTTGCAGAGCTTGAGCAGGTCGCGGGTCCGGCCCTCGTCGGCCTTCTTGAACACGGTGAAGTTGTTGATGGAGCCGGCGCTGGACTGCCACGTCGGCGCGAAACCGCCTCCGTCGTACTTCGGCGGCCGCATGCCGCTGATCTTGAACTCCGGCCCGGCGATGTTCTCGGCGTAGTACTGGGGCCAGGCGGTGTAACGGTCGGCGGTGAGGAGCGCCTCGCCGGCGTTGAACCAGCGCTTCGTCGGCGCGTTGTTGGCGAAGCTGTCCGGGTGCACGACGCCGGCCTTGTACAGCTCGACCACATCGGACAGTGCCTTGCGGAACTCCTCGGTCTCCACGACGTTGGTCAGCTTGCTGCCGTCCCAGCGCCAGCCGTTGGGCGCGCCGACCATCTGCTGCACCAGGTGCATGAGCCCGCCGGCGTTGACGATCGCCCAGCGGTTGGCCTTGGCGTCGGTCACCTTGACGCAGAAATCGCGGAACTCGGCGAAGCTCTTCGGGTCCGGGTCCACGCCGAGCTTGGCGATGACGTCGTCCCGGCGGAACATCAGGGTGCCGGCGACGCCGCGGTGCACCGGCACGCCGTAGATGCCGCCGTTGTAGACGCACTGCCGCCACGCCGCGCTCGGGATGTTGGCCAGGTTCGGATATTCGTTGACCGCGTCACCGGCCAGGAACGGCGTCAGGTCGGTGCATTTCGTGGCCATCCACTGTGGCAGGTTGCCGATGCCGGCGGGCACGCCGTTGGGCAGGAACAGCGCGGGCACGATCAGGTCCGGCAGGTCGTCGCCGGTGATCAGGGTGGAGAACTTGGTGGCCATCTCCGCGCTGGGCGTGATCGTGAGCTGCAGGTCGACGCCCAGCTCCCGGTCGAGCGCCTGCCAGAACGGGTTGTTGCCCTTCGGCGGCGGCACCGGCGAGCCGGTGAGCACGAACGCCGAGACGGTGCCGCCGCTCAACGGCGGCCCGGTGAACTGCTTTGGCGGCGGGCTCGGGTAGGCGAGGAACGCGTTGAGCAGCCCGTTCGCGTTGCCGGGCAGGTCGGGTTTGACGGCGGTGGACGGCACGTACGACGGCAGCTTGACGCTCTGGTTGTTCGCGGCGCTGTTGTCGTTGGCGCCGCCGTCGTCGCCGCCGCAGCCGGCCAGCAGCGAGCCGGTGGCCAGCGCGGCGGCGCCGGAGAGAAGCGTGCGGCGGTTGACGGGCCTGTGCAGGTAGCTGTGGCTCATCCGGGGTCTCCTCGCTGTGGGACCATGGTCAGCCTTTGACCGCGCCGACCAGTACTCCCTTGGTGAAATGGCGTTGGATGAACGGGTAGATCAGCAGGATCGGCACGATGGAGATCACCAGGATCGCCATCTGGAGCGCCTCCTGCGGTGGCAGGTCCGCGGTGCCGACCTGGTCGACACCGAGTTGCTGCTGGTTGACGACGTACGTGCGGAGCACGAGCTGGATCGGCCACTTGGCGGAGTCGTTGAGGTACAGCAGGGCGCTGAAGAACGCGTTCCAGTAGCCCACCGCGTAGAACAGGCCGATCACGGACAGGACCGCCTTGGAGAGCGGCAGGACGATGCGCGCGAAGATCTGGCCGTCGGAGGCGCCGTCGATGCGGGCGCTCTCGACCAGCTCGGTCGGGATCTCCATGAAGAACGCCCGCAGGATCACCACGTTGAACGCGCTGACCACGGCCGGGAGGATCACGGCCCAGTAGGAGTTGAGCAGGCCGAGCATGTCGATCGTGAGGTACGCCGGGATGATGCCCGGGGTGAACAGCAGGGCGGCCACCACGATCATCAGCACCGGGCGGTGGGCGACCGAGGTCGGGCGGCTCAGGCCGTACGCCAGGAGGGTCGTGCTGGCCAGGCTGAGCGCCGTGCCGACCAGGGTGATGAAGACGCTGACCGCGACGGCGCGGGGCACGACGCCGCCGGTGAACAGGGCGCGGTAGGCGGCGAAGGTGATCTCGTCGGGGATCACGACGAAGCCGCCCGCCCGGACGATCTGCTCCCGCGTCGACAGGCTGGTCGAGACGATGCCGACGAACGGCACGACGATCAGCGCACAGCAGACGGTGAGCAGCACGCCCTTGAGCGCTCTGACCGGCGCCGGCGGTGTCGCGTTCCGGGTGATCACCGAAGCTCCCGGCGGTAGAGGCCGGCCTCGCCGAACGCGTGGGCCAGGCGGTTGGCGCCGAGCACGAGCGCGACACCGACGAGCCCCTTGACGAGGCCGACGGCGGCGCTGACGCCCCAGTCGCTCTGGACGATGCCGTTGTTGTAGACGTAGGTGTCGAGCACCTCGCTGGCATCGATGCCGACCGCCTGCTGCTGCAGGATGATCTGCTCGAAGCCGACGGTGAGGGCGTCGCCGAGCCGCAGGATGAGCAGCAGCACGATGACGCTGCGCAGGCCCGGCAGCGTGACGTGCCAGATCTGCCGCAGCCGGCCGGCTCCGTCCACAGCGGACGCCTCGTAGAGCTCCGGGTCGATCCGGGAGAGCGCCGCGAGGAACAGGATCATCGCCCAGCCGGCCTCTTTCCAGAGCACCTGTCCGGTGACGAGCTCCTTGAACACGGCCGCGTTGCCGATGATGTCGATCGTCCCGAGGTCGTTCTGGCGCAGGAACGTGTTGATCGGCCCGCTGCCGCCGAGCAGCTCGTTGAAGATCGAGATGACGATGACCCAGGACAGGAAGTGCGGCAGGTAGAGGATCGTCTGGACGACCCGCTTCAGCCGCTCGGAGATCAGGCTGTCGAGCAGGAGCGCGAGCACGATCGGCAGGGTGAACACGATGCCGATCTGCAGCAACATGATCACGAGGGTGTTGCCGAGGGCCTTGAGGAAGAGCGGGTCGCCCTCGACGATGACGCGGAAGTTGTCGAGGCCGACCCACGGGCTGCCGCCGAGGCCCAGGTAGGGCTGGAAGTCCTTGAAGGCGATGACGTTGCCGAGCAGGGGCAGATAGTGGAACGTCAGCAGCAGCGCGAGCCCGGGCAGCATGGCGAGCAGCAGGAACCGGTCGCGCCCGAGCCGGCCCGGCGGTGCGGCGGCGGGCGGCCGGCGCGGGGGCGGGCGGCCGGCGCGGGGGCGGGGGCTCGTCGACCGCCGTCGCCGGGCCGCTCAACCGTTGCGCCACCATCGCCCCCATCCACCCGCGACCGGCTCCGCCGGGCAGCCGCCATCGACCTGAGCCGACGCGTCGTCGACCCGGTTGATGCCGGCAAGGTCCGCTCCGAGAAGGTCCCGATACATCTCGAAACTCTTCCGGAAGATTTCCCACACGCTACGATTAACAGCGTCGTACGTCAATGCCACGCAGTGGCGCGATTCGATGTTGTGACTGCCCGCTGTCCATCATGGATAGCCGGCGGCCGCGCGTGACCCATCGGCGGAACTTCCGGAACATCTCGGAACCACCAGGGCGGTCAGCCCGCCGCCGGCGCCAGCACGGCGTCCGCACGGGCGAGCACCGTGGTCAGGACCCGGCCGGCGGCCGCCAGGTCGGCCGCGGGCAGGTCGCCCCACAGCTGTTCCGTGATCGGGCCCGTGGCGGACCGCACGCGCTCCCACCGGGCCACGCCCTCGTCGGTGGCCGTCGCGCGCGCGTCGACCCGGACCAGTCCCGGCGCGGGGCGCTGGGCCTGCCCCCCGCCCCCCCCCCCCCCCCGCGGCCCCCCAAAACCCCCCCCCGCCGCTCGGGCACGCGCCCCCCCCCCCCGTCGATGATGGATCAGAGGACCTTGTGGACCCAGCCGTAGGGGTCGGCGGCGCGGCCGCGCTGGATGTCGACGAGTTGCTTGCGGATGCCCATCGTCAGCTCGCCGGAGGTGCCGTCGCCCATCTTGAACGAGCCGCCCTCGAAACGGACCTCGCCGATCGGCGTGATGACCGCGGCCGTGCCGCAGGCGAACGCCTCGCGGATCCGGCCACGCTCGGCGTCGGCCTGCCACTCGTCGAACGCCACCGGGCGCTCGATGACCGCCCGGCCGGCGTCGGTCGCCAGCCGCATCACGGCCTCGCGGGTGATGCCCGGCAGGATCGTGCCCAGCGGCGGCGTGACCAGCGTGCCGTCGTCGTACACGAAGAAGATGTTCATGCCGCCGAGCTCGTCGATCCAGCGCTGCTCGACGGCGTCGAGGAAGACCACCTGGTCGCAGCCGTTGGCGGCGGCCTCCTGCTGCGGCAGCAGCGAGGCGGCGTAGTTGCCGCCGCACTTCGCGGCGCCGGTGCCGCCCGGCGCGGCCCGGGTGTAGTTGGGGCTCACCCAGACCTTGACCGGCTTGATGCCGTGCTTGAAGTAGGAGCCGACCGGCGACGCGATCACCACGTAGAGGTATTCCATCGCGGGGCGGACGCCCAGGAAGACCTCGCTGGCGAACATGAACGGGCGCAGGTAGAGGCTGCCCTCGTCGTCCTGCGGGATCCAGTCGCGGTCGATGCTGATCAGCCGGCGCAGCGAGTCGACGAACGCGCCCTCGGGCAGGTGCGGCATGGCCAGCCGGGTGGCCGAGGTGGTGAACCGGGCGGCGTTGGCGTCGGGCCGGAACATGGTGACCGTGCCGTCGGCGTTGCGGTAGGCCTTCAGGCCCTCGAAGATCTCCTGCGCGTAGTGCAGGACCGCGCTCGCCGGGTCCATCTGGATCGGGGCGCGGGCCTCGACGCGGGCCTCGTACCAGCCCTTTCCGTCCGCGTAGCGGGCCGTCACCATGTGGTCGGTGAACACCCGGCCGAACCCCGGGTCGACCATGAGCGCGGCGCGCTCGGCGGCGGGTACCGGCTGGGGATTCGGACGAATCTCGAAGTCGAGCTTGTCACCACCGCTCATCGCGTGGACCTCCAGGTAAGCCGGCGCCACGCCGGCAACGCTCAGTAAAGGCTGCGAAAGAAACTTACCCCGAACGGTCGTTCATGGGCGAGAGGGCGCCGGGCGGACGGGGTCAGCCGATCGCGGCCGCGGCGAGCCGATCTCCGACTTCGGCGGTGCGCAGCGGGGCGCCGGAGGTGCGTCCGGCCAGCTCGGCGGCGACCGCCTCGGCTACTCGGTGTGCGGCGTCGGCGTGCCCGAGGTGGTCGAGCAGCAGCGAGACGGAGAGCACGGCGGCGGCCGGGTCGGCCAGGCCCTTGCCGGCGATGTCGGGCGCGGAGCCGTGCACCGGCTCGAACATCGACGGGTGGGTGCGCTCGGGGTTGATGGAGCCGCTCGCGGCCATGCCGATGCCACCGGTCACGGCGGCGGCGATGTCGGTGAGGATGTCACCGAAGAGGTTGTCCGTAACCACGACGTCGTAGCGCTGCGGCTGCGTCACGAGGAACATCGCGGCCGCGTCGACGTGCTGGTATTCGGTGGTCACGTCCGGGTGCTCGGCGGCGACCGCGTCGAACGTCCGCGCCCACAACGAGCCCGCGTGGGTGAGCACGTTGGTCTTGTGCACCAGCGTCACCTTGCGCCGCGGGCGCCGCTGCGCACGCGCGAACGCGTCGCGGATCACCCGCTCGACGCCGTGCCGGGTGTTGAGGCTCTCCTCGGTCGCGATCTCGGCGGGCGTGCCCCGGTGGAGGCCGCCGCCGGCGCCGGCGTAGAGACCCTCGGTGCCCTCGCGCACCACGATCATGTCGATCTCGCCGGGCTTGACGCCGGCCAGCGGGCTGACGACGCCCGGGAAGAGCCGCGAGGGGCGGAGGTTCACGTACTGGTCGAAGACGAAGCGGAGCTTGAGCAGCAGGCCGCGCTCGAGCACGCCCGGCGGCACGGTCGGGTCGCCGACGGCGCCGAGCAGGATCGCGTCGTGCCCGCGCAGCTCCTCGAGCACCGAGTCGGGCAGCACCTCGCCGGTGCGGTGGTAGCGCGCGGCGCCCAGGTCGTATTCGGTCGCCTCGACACCGGGAAGCACCGCGTCGAGCACCTTGCGCGCCTGGCCGATCACCTCGGGACCGATGCCGTCGCCGGCCACCACCGCGATGCGCGCCACCTGCTGCTCCTTAGTCGAGGAAAAGCTCTAACAAACGTTAAGCCATCGTCCCGCCAACCGGTATGACGCTCCCAATATGCGGAATCGGGCAGACTTACCCAGGAAACTCTCAGCCGGTGCTCATGCCGCCGTCACCCGCAAATCCTAGGTTTGAGCCAGTCTCAGCTGGAAGGGGGCCCAATGCGCCCAGACCTGCGCCTCGGTGGCGGGCCAACCAGCACCTCCGCCCACCCCTCCGCCGCCAACGGTGGCCTGGTCGCACACCACACCGTGCAGACCTCGACCGCGGGCTTCACGTTGACGATGGTGAGCCCGCCGACGATGACCCGCCGCGCGCTGGCCGCCACGATCGCCGACGCGGTCGGTGAGCTGCGCGCGATCGACTTCGCCTACAGCCCGCTGCGCGAGTCGAGCCTCGTCGCCCGCCTGCGCCGCGGCGAGATCGCACCGGACGCCTACGCGCCGCTCGCGGACCTGATCGCGCGCTGCGACGCCATGCGCGCCGCGACGGACGGCTGGTTCGACGCGTGGTCGGCACCAGGCGGCTTCGACCCGAGCGCGCTCGTCAAGGGCTGGGCCATGGAGCGGGCCGCCGCCCGGGTCCGGGCCGCCGGCATCACCGACTACGCGGTCGCCAGCGGTGGCGACCTGACCGTCCGTGGCAACGCACCGCACGGCGGCCCGTGGCGGGTCGCGGTGCACCACCCGTACGAGGGCCGCCGCAAGCCGGTCCTGCTGGAGCTGACCTCCGGCGCGATCGGCACGTCGGGCGTCACCGGCCGCCAGGGCCACGTGATCGACCCGCACCGCGCCTCGGCGGTCGAAGAGATCCGCGCGGCCACGGTGATGGGCCCTGACCTGGCGGTCGCCGACGCCTATGCGACCGCGCTGTACGCCGCGGGCGAAGCCGGGCTCGCCTGGTTCCCGACGCCGGAGGGCTACACGGCGAGCCTGCTCCCCGACCCGGCCGCGACACGCGGTGCCTGAGTGACCCTTGCGCACGCTTGCGTCGAATCGATAGCGTGTTCGAGCGGTTACGCAGTGAGGTTTCCGGCGCGGAACGGTCTTCGGGTGACCACTTCGGCGTCAAGCTCGTAGCCCCCTCCGTAGTGCGCAAGCCAGCGCACGCGAACGTTGGTCAGCTCCCCGATCCGTCATTGCCGAGGCGATTGGGGAGCTGATCGCATTTTGGGGACGCGGTCGTGACACAGCAACGACCGAGCTATATGGCACAGTATGGCCCGTGAGTTTCGATCTGGTGGTCTGGGCCATGGATCCGGACGCCTCGGCAGATGACGTCGGTGCGGCGTTCGAGCTGTGCCGACAGGGCGAGCACGTCGACGGTAGACCGCATCCGCGAATCGCGGACTTCTACGTCGCGATCACGTCCGCGTACCCGGACCGGGACACGAACGGGTCGCCCTGGGCGGTCACGCCTCTGCACGTGGCGACGGACCACGTCGAGATGAGGCTCGACGAGGACTGCCCGGACGAGGTGCTGCTGACCGTCGAGGAGCTCGCCGGCAAGCACGGGCTGATGTTGTTCGACCCGCAGGGCGGCACTGTCTACCCGCCGGGAGCGATGGCCTCCTGACAACGTGAAAACGAGACGGGCGGCACTTGGGGCCGCCCGTCTCGTTTTCGTGTGTCCTATTCGGTGCGAAGGTCGACCGCGCTGGCCGAACCCGCGCCGATCGTGGTCTGTGCGGCCGCGAGCAGCTCGGCGTCCACGGCGTTGTCGACGGTCAGCGTCATCAGCGCCTCGCCGCCGGCCTCGCGCCGGGCGACCTGCATGGCGGCGATGTTGACGCCGGCCTCGCCGAGCAGCGAGCCGATCGCGCCGACCACGCCGGGCCGGTCCGCGTACCGGAAGAACAGCAGGATGCCGTCGGCGGCGAGCTCGAGCGCGAAACCGTCCACTTCGGTCAGCTTGGCGACCTCGCGGCTGCCCGAGATCGTGACGGCGCCGGAGACGCTGACGGTGCGGCCGTCGGGCAGCGCGCCGCGGACGGTGACCAGCGTCGGGTGCTCGGCGGTGTCGGCCAGGGTGACGAGGTCGACCTCGACGCCGCGGTCCGCCGCGATGTGCGGCGCGTTGACGTAGGTGACCTGCTCCTCGACCACGGATGCGAACAGGCCCTTGGTGGCGGCCAGCTTCAGCACCGACACCTCGTTGCTGATGATCTCGCCGCTGACCTCGACGGTCACGCTGGCGGCGACGCCGCCGGCGACCGCGGTGAAGGCCCGGCCGAGCTTCTCGGCGAGCGGCAGCAGCGGGCGCACGTCCTCGGCGACCACGCCGCCGGCCTGCACGTTGACGGCGTCCGGCACGAACTCGCCCTGCAGCGCGAGCTTGACGGAGCGGGCGACGGCGAGGCCGGCCTTGTCCTGCGCCTCGGCGGTGGAGGCGCCGAGGTGCGGGGTGGCGACCACGTTGTCGAACGCGAAGAGCGGCGACGAGGTGCACGGCTCCTTCGCGTAGACGTCGATGCCGGCGCCGCCGACCCGGCCCTCGGCGATCGCGTCGGCCAGCGCCTGCTCGTCGATCAGGCCGCCGCGCGCGGCGTTGATGATCCGCACGCCCGGCTTGACGAGCGCGAGTTCCTTCTCACCGATCAAGCCGACCGTCTCGGGCGTCTTCGGCAGGTGGATGGAGATGAAGTCGCTCTCCCGCAGCAACTCCTCCAGACCCACCAGGCGCACGCCGAGCTGCGCGGCCCGGGCCGGCTGCACGTAGGGGTCGTACGCGATCAGCCGCGTGCCGAACGCGGCGATCCGCTGGGCGAACAGCACGCCGATGCGGCCGAGGCCGACCACGCCGACGGTCTTGCCCTGGATCTCGACACCGGTGTACTTGGACCGCTTCCACTCCCCCGCCTTGAGCGCCGTGCTCGCGCTCGCCGTGTTGCGCGCCACCGCGAGCAGCAGGGCGACCGCCTGCTCCGCCGCGGACACGATGTTCGACGTCGGCGCGTTGACCACCATGACGCCGCGCGCGGTGGCGGCGGGCACCTCGACGTTGTCGAGGCCGACGCCGGCGCGGGCGACCACCTTGAGCCGCGGCGCGGCCGCGATGGCGGCGGCGTCGATCTGCGTGGCGCTGCGGACGATCACCGCATCGGCTTCGGCGAGGGCGGGCAGCAGCGCCTCGCGGTCGGAGCCGTCGACGTGACGGACGTCGAAGTCGTGCGCGAGCACGTCGATCGCGGCGGGGGCCAGTTCTTCGGCGATAAGAACGACGGGAGTCATAGGTCCTCGTAAATTAGGGAAGGGGCGCCGGCAGCGGCTGCCTACCACTGAAATGGTAGGCGCCGGGCCAGCGCCCCATGTTCTCCCTGTGGCGTGTTTGCCCTCACAACGGGAGCTTTCCGCCCCGAAGGGGCTAACAGCAGAGCCCGAAGGTGTCGGCCGTCACGCGGTCTCGGTGATCGGGCGGTCGACCCAGCTCATCATTCCGCGCAGCTTGCGGCCGGTCTCCTCGATCGGGTGAGCCGCGCCTTCCTGACGCCACTTGGTGAAGTTGGGACGCCCATTGTCGTCCTCGGCGATCCACTCGCGGGCGAACTCACCGGACTGCACCTCGGAGAGGATGCGCTTCATCTCCTCCTTGACGCGGGCGTCGATGACGCGCGGGCCGCGGGAGTAGTCGCCGTACTCGGCGGTGTCCGAGACGCTGTAACGCATGCGGGCGATGCCGCCCTCGTACATCAGGTCGACGATGAGCTTCAGCTCGTGCAGGCACTCGAAGTAGGCGATCTCCGGTGCGTAGCCGGCCTCGGTGAGGACCTCGAAACCGGTCTGCACCAACGCCGACGCGCCTCCACAGAGGACGGCCTGCTCGCCGAACAGGTCGGTCTCGGTCTCCTCCTTGAAGGTGGTCTTGATGCCGCCGGCACGCAGGCCGCCGATCGCCTTCGCGTACGAGAGGGTCAGCGCGAGCGCGGTGCCGGTCGCGTCCTGCTCGACGGCGACGAGGACCGGAACGCCCTTGCCGTCCACGTACTGGCGGCGCACGAGGTGGCCCGGGCCCTTGGGCGCGACCATCGCGACGTCCACGTTGGCCGGTGGCGTGATGAAGCCGTAGCGGATGTTGAGGCCGTGCCCGAAGAACAGCGCCTTGCCGGCGGTCAGGTTGGGCTCGATCGCCTCGGCGTAGAGCTTGCGCTGCGCGGTGTCGGGCGCGAGCACCATGATGACGTCGGCCTCGGCGGAGGCGGCCGCCGGCGTCTCCACCCGCAGCCCCTGCTCCTGCGCCTTCTCGCGGCTCTTGGAGCCTTCCGGCAGGCCGATCACGACGTCGACGCCGGAGTCGCGCAGCGAGAGCGCGTGTGCGTGCCCCTGGCTGCCGTACCCCAGGACCGCGACCTTCTTGCCCTGGATGATCGACAGGTCGGCGTTGTCGTCGTAGAAAACCTCTGCGGTCATGATTCCCTCTCGCGTGTGTTGCTTGTCAGGCGGCGCGGAGCGCCGGCCCGGTCGTGATGGAACGGGAGCCGCGCCCGATCGCGACCATCCCGGACTGGACCATCTCCTTGATCCCGTACGGTTCGAGGTCGCGCAGGAGCGCGTCCAGCTTGTCCGCTGTGCCGGTCGCCTCGATAGTCAACGTGTCCGGAGCCACGTCGATGACGCGGGCGCGGAACAGGTTCACCGTCTCGAGCACCTGCGACCGGATGGCGCGGTCGGCGCGCACCTTGACCAGCACGAGCTCGCGCTGCACCGACTGCACCGGGTCCAGCTCGACGATCTTGAGCACGTTGACCAGCTTGTTGAGCTGCTTGGTGACCTGCTCGAGCGGCGACTCGTCGGCGTTGACGACGATCGTGATGCGGGAGATCTCCGCGTGCTCGGTCTCACCGACCGCCAGCGAGTCGATGTTGAAGCCGCGGCGCGAGAACAGCCCCGACACCCGGGCCAGGACACCGGGCTTGTTTTCCACGAGCACCGACAGTGTGTGCTTGGACATCACAACTCATCCTCGTCGAAGGCCGGGCGGACGCCGCGGGCGAACATGATCTCGTCGTTGCTGGTGCCGGCGGCCACCATCGGCCACACCATCGCGTCTTTGCCGACCACGAAGTCGATGACCACGGGGGCGTCGTTGATCGCCATCGCCGCCTCGATCGTCTTGTCGACGTCGTCCTTGTTCTCGCACCGCAGGCCGACGCAGCCGAGCGCCTCGGCCAGCTTCACGAAATCCGGGATCCGGTGCTTGTGCGTGCCCAGGTCGGTGTTGGAGTAGCGCTCGCCGTAGAACAGCGTCTGCCACTGGCGCACCATGCCGAGGTTGCCGTTGTTGATCACGGCGACCTTGATCGGGATGCCTTCCAGCGCGCAGGTGGCCAGCTCCTGGTTGGTCATCTGGAAGCAGCCGTCGCCGTCGATCGCCCAGACGGTGACGTCCGGCATGCCGATCTTCGCGCCCATCGCCGCCGGCACCGCGTAGCCCATCGTCCCGGCACCGCCGGAGTTGAGCCAGGTGTACGGCTTCTCGTAGCTGATGAACTGCGACGCCCACATCTGGTGCTGGCCGACGCCGGCGCAGTAGATCGCGTCCGGACCGGCGATCTTGCCGATCCGCTCGATCACGTACTGCGGCGCGAGCGTGCCGTCCGACGGCTCGTCGTAGCCCAGCGGGTAGCGCTGGCGCAGGTCGTCGAGCTGGCCCCACCAGGCGGTGCGGTCGCCGGTGCGGCCGGCGGCCTGCTCCGCGGTGATCGCGCCGAGCAGCTCCTCGATCACGTACTTGGCGTCACCGACGATCGGGACGTCGGCCGCGCGGTTCTTGCCGATCTCGGCGGGGTCGATGTCGGCGTGCACGATCGTGGCGTCCGGTGCGAACGAGTCGAGCTTGCCGGTCACCCGATCGTCGAAGCGGGCGCCGAGGGCGACCAGCAGGTCGGCCTTCTGCAGTGCGTACACCGCGGCGACCGTGCCGTGCATGCCGGGCATGCCGAGGTGCTGCGGGTGCGAGTCCGGGAACGCGCCGCGGGCCATCAGCGTGGTGACCACGGGGATGTTGGTCAGCTCGGCGAGCTTGCGCAGCACCTCGGTGGCGCCGGCCTTGAGCACGCCGCCGCCGACGTAGAGCACCGGGCGCTTGGCCGTGCTCATCAGCCGCGCGGCCTCGCGGATCTGCTTGCCGTGCGGGTGCAGCGTGGGCCGGTAGCCGGGCAGGTCGAGGGTCGGCGGCCAGGTGAACGTGGTCTGCGCCTGCAGCACGTCCTTGGGCACGTCGACGAGGACCGGGCCGGGGCGGCCGGTGCTCGCGAGGTGGAACGCCTCGGCCAGCACCTGCGGGATCTCCTCAGCGTTCTGCACGAGGAAGTTGTGCTTGGTGATCGGCAGCGTGATGCCCTGGATGTCGGCTTCCTGGAAGGCGTCCGTGCCGATCGCCGGGCGGGGCACCTGGCCGGTGATCGCGACGACCGCGACCGAGTCCATGTACGCGTCGGCGATCGGGGTGACCAGGTTGGTCGCGCCCGGGCCGGAGGTGGCGATGCAGACGCCGACCTTGCCCGTCGCCTGCGCGTAGCCCGTCGCCGCGTGTCCCGCGCCCTGCTCGTGGCGGACGAGGATGTGGCGGACGGAGGAGTCGTACATCGGGTCGTACGCCGGGAGGATCGCCCCACCGGGGATGCCGAACGCGACCTCGACACCGAGCGACTCGAGCGACCTGACGAGCGACTGGGCGCCGGTGATCTTGACCGACGGCGGCGGGGTCGGCACGGGGTGCTGGCGCTCGCCCGCCGGCTGGCGCTCCGCCGGCTGGTGGTGCGCGGCGTGACCGTGTGCGGCCTGGGCGGCGACCGTCGCGGGGGTGGCGTGGATCCGCTGGGCGATGGTCTCGGGCGTGGGTCTGGTCATGGCGGGTGCCTTCGCTCGGTTCTGCGCTCGTGTGGTGTTGGCGATCTCTGGTGACCCCCGGTGACGGCGGTCACGTGCGTCTGGGCACAAAAATGGCCCTCGTGCAGATGCACGGGGCCAGCGCACTCTCCGGGATCGAGAGTGCGCTCAGGTAAGTACTCGAGACGACCAGCGTGGCGACATGGGGCTAACTCTGACGTATCTCGCGGGATGAGTCAACTGATCCCACATCCTGGGCGGGGGGTGTCGCGGCGGCCCGCTGGGCGGGCGGTGCCGACTCCCCGCACGCAGGGCGATCAGCGATCTTCACGGACGCGACGGTCGGCGGCGGCGTCTTGGTCTTGTCGGGGCGGGTGGCGGCGTCGAGCATCGCCTCGAGGTGCTCGGCCGGGACGCCCCAGCCGAAGAGCTGGCCCTGGCCGAACCGGCAGCCGGCGTCGAGGACGGCGGCCTGCTCGCGCGGGTTGGTGACGCCCTCGGCGATCACCTCGAGGCCCAGCCGGTGGCCGAGACGGACGACGATGTCGACCAGCGGGCCGCCCTGCGGGCGTGGTGCCTTCGTCTTGCCCATGGGCTCCAGCCCACCCGCCAGCGTGACCAGCGGCGCGAAGCCGTGGTCGACGCCGGGCTCGGACTCCGCGACCAGGCTGTGGTCGATCTTGAGGATGTCGATCGGCAGCCGGCGGAGCTGGCCGAGCGAGGAGTAGCCGGTGCCGAAGTCGTCGAGCGCGATGCGGACGCCGATCGCGCGCAACGCCCGCAGCCGCTTGATCAGCTCGTCGAGGTCGATGGCGACGGCCTGCTCGGTCACCTCGAGCACCAGCCGTTGCGGGGGCACGCGGTGCGCCCGCAGGGCGTCGGCCACCTGGTCGACGTATTCGGGCGCGTGCAACTCGCGGGGCGAGACGTTGACGCTGACCCAGACGTCGTGGCCGTCGGCCAGCCAGCGGGAGAGCTGGTGGCAGGCCTGGTGCAGGACCCACGCGCCGAGCTTGGCGATCATGCCGCACTCTTCGGCGATCGGGATGAACTCGTCGGGGCGGACGGTGCCCAGCTCGGGGTGGTGCCAGCGGAGGAGGGCCTCGGCACCGACCGGCCGGACCGACGGCATGATCACGACGGGCTGGAAGGCGAGGTGCAGCTCGCCGCGGTCGATCGCGCCGCGCATCTCGTGCTCGAGCGTGGTGCGCCGGCGCAGCAGCTGGTCGTAGGACGCGTGGTAGCGCTCGACCCGGTTCTTGCCGCGCTGCTTGGCATAGCGCAGCGCGAGGTCGGCGTGCTGGAGCAGGGTCGTGTCGTCGGTGGCGGTCTCGGCGCCCGCGACGCCGATGCTGACGCTGAGGAAGACCCGGCCCGACTTCTGCTCGTAGGGCTTGTTGAGCACGCCCAGCAGCCGCTCGGCGGCGCCCTGCGCCTCGTGGGGCCGGGCCCACATCAGCACCGCGAACTCGTCGCCGCCGAGCCGGGCGGCCACGTCGCCCGGGCGGAGGTTCATTCGCAGGCGCTGGCCGACCTCGACCAGCACGTCGTCGCCGACGTCGTGGCCGCGCATGTCGTTGACGTTCTTGAAGCCGTCGAGGTCGAGGCCGAGCAGGACGCACGGCTTGCCGGGCTCGATCTCCTCGGCGAGCGCGCGGAGCAGCCCGCGGCGGTTGGCCAGGCCGGTCAGCGGGTCGGTGTGCGCGAGCTCCTTGAAGTGCGCCTCGCGGTCCTGCAGGCGGATCGCGTAGTTGCGGACGTCGCCCAGCGCGACGAACTGGCGGACGACCAGCGCGAAGCCCTCGAGGCTGCCGAGCGCGATGGCCATCGCGGTGAACTGCCCGCCCGCCCCCACGTGCACCATGCCCGAGATCGCCATGCCGAGCATCGGGACGAACGCGTAGGTGGTGCCGCGGCGGATCACGTCGAGCTCGGCGATCGCCTCCGTGTCCCGGCCACGGCCGGCGAACGCGACGACCATGAGCGCGATCGGCATCACCACGCCGCTGAGCGTGGCCAGGCCCGGGCCTGCCTGGCAGAGGCCGGCGGTGAGCCCGACGCCGCAGGCGGCCACGGCGACCGCGCCGCAGCCCATGAAGAGCAGGCGCAGGCGCGAGCCGGCCCCGCGCATCGTGACGATCGCGACGATGCCGACCGCGAGGGCGGCCGCGCCGGCGGCGATGTAGATGCCGATGCACGGCCGCGGCGTCGACGCGCCGAAGATCTCCCACGGCGGTGAGATCAGCACCCAGCCGACGAACCAGAGCGCGAACGCGATGACCAGTGCGTCGAGCAGGTGGCGGCCCGCGATCCGCCGGGTCCCGGCGGCCCAGGGCAGCCGCAGCAGGCCGGCACAGAGAACGCCGGAGCTGACCGCGGTGCCGATGCCGATGCCGATCGCGAAGTTGGTGCGAGCCGGTTGGTGGTGGCTCCAGCTCTCGGCGAAGGTGAGGACGCCGACGAGGGCGATCGCGGTGGTCAACGCGGCGAGCGCGCTGCCGATCGCGAGCATGAGGTGGGCCTGGCGCGCGGCGCCGACCCGAGCGCGTGCGGAAGACACCAGCAGGACCGTGACGACGGCGGCCGCCAAGGTGCCTGCGGCGGCGGCCAGCGCGGCACCGGTCCCGAAGTGCACATCACAACTGTGCCGGATCGAAACTGTGCATGGGGGACTGTGTGTGCGACGGGTGACGTCCTGGCTACAGGGGCACATTCCGGCATATGGCGCAAATCACGGCCCTCGTTGTCCCGTCTGGTGGACACCAGGCGTACCTGACGCGCGCTCGTCCGGTTTTGTGATGCAAGACTTGACAACATGCCCGAGCTGCGTTCCAGGACTTCCACACACGGACGGACGATGGCCGGCGCGCGCGCCCTCTGGCGGGCCACCGGGATGACCGACGACGACTTCGGCAAGCCGATCGTCGCCATTGCCAACAGCTTCACGCAGTTCGTACCCGGGCACGTGCACCTGCGCAACATGGGCGCGCTGGTTTCCGAGGCGGTCACCGAGGCCGGCGGCGTCGGCCGTGAGTTCAACACGATCGCGGTCGACGACGGCATCGCGATGGGCCACGGCGGCATGCTCTACTCCCTGCCCAGCCGGGAGCTGATCGCCGACGCCGTCGAGTACATGGTCAACGCGCACTGCGCCGACGCGCTCGTCTGCATCTCCAACTGCGACAAGATCACGCCGGGCATGCTGCTGGCCGCCCTGCGGCTCAACATCCCGACCGTGTTCGTCTCCGGCGGGCCGATGGAGGCCGGCAAGACCGTCGCCGTCGACGGGGTCGTGCGCAACAAGCTCGACCTGATCGACGCGATGATCGCCGCGTCCAACGACTCGGTCACCGACGCTGAGCTCGACGAGATCGAGAAGTCCGCCTGCCCGACCTGCGGGTCCTGTTCCGGCATGTTCACCGCCAACTCGATGAACTGCCTGACCGAGGCGATCGGCCTCGCGCTGCCGGGCAACGGCTCGACGCTGGCGACGCACGAGGCGCGGCGGCAGCTGTTCCTCGACGCGGGACGCACCGTGGTCGACCTGGCGCGGCGGTACTACGGGTCCGACGACACCTCCGTGCTGCCGCGCAACATCGCTACCCGGCCCGCGTTCGAGAACGCGGTGGCGCTGGACGTGGCGATGGGCGGCTCGACCAACACGGTGCTGCACCTGCTGGCCGCGGCGCGGGAGGCCGAGCTCGACTTCGGCGTCAAGGACATCGACGCGATCTCGCGGCGGGTGCCGTGCCTCGCGAAGGTGGCGCCCAACACGCAGAAGTACCACATGGAGGACGTGCACCGGGCCGGCGGGATTCCGGCGATCATGGGTGAGCTGGCCCGCGGTGGGGCGCTGGACACGTCGGTGCACTCGGTGCACTCGCCCTCGCTGTCCTCCTGGCTCGCCGCATGGGACATCCGCTCCGGGTCGGCGTCGCCCGAGGCGGTCGAGCTGTTCCACGCGGCGCCGGGCGGCGTGCGGACGACCGAGCCGTTCTCGACCGGCAACCGGTGGTCCACGTTGGACACCGACGCCGCGGACGGGTGCATCCGGGACTTCGCGCACGCGTACACCGCTGATGGCGGTCTGGCGATACTGCACGGCAACCTGGCGCCGGAGGGTGCCGTGGTGAAGACCGCCGGTGTCGACGAGGAGCTGTGGCGGTTCAGCGGGCCGGCCAAGGTGTTCGAGTCGCAGGAGGCGGCGGTCGACGGCATCCTGGCCAAGGAGATCCAGCCGGGTGACGTCGTCGTGATCCGCTACGAGGGCCCGCGCGGTGGGCCGGGCATGCAGGAGATGCTGTACCCGACCTCGTTCCTGAAGGGGCGCGGGCTGGGCAAGGCGTGCGCGCTGATCACCGACGGGCGGTTCTCCGGCGGCACGTCCGGGCTGTCGATCGGGCACGTGTCGCCGGAGGCGGCCGGTGGCGGGCTGATCGCGCTCGTGGAGGAGGGCGACGAGATCGTCATCGACATCCCGGCCCGGTCGATGACGCTGAACGTCTCCGACGAGGTGCTGGAGGCGCGGCGGGTCGCCCAGGAGAAGCGCGAGAAGCCCTACACACCGGTCGACCGCGTGCGGCCCGTGTCGGCGGCGCTGCGGGCATACGCCTCGATGGCCACCTCGGCCAGCGACGGCGCGTACCGGAAGGTGCCCGAGTAGCCGTCAGTCGTTGACGCAACGGAGCACTGGCTTGCGGGTCAGTGCTCCGTCGGCTATCGGCCTGGTGAGCGTGAACGTCACCGACTCGCCCGGGAAGAGCGTGCGCAGGGCGTCGTCGGTCTCGGCCGCCGGGTCGAGGCGGTCCGGGTAGAGCGTCAGGTCGCGCAGGAAGGTGCGGGCCGTGACGGTCAGCTTCGTTCCCGTGCCGTCGAGGGTCGCGTCGTACTCCGCCCTCGGGTAGGCCATGTCCTTGTCCTCGGCGTAGAACCACCAGGCGCGTTCGCCGTCGGCCTCGGCCCACAGGACCTCGGTGCGTGGGTCCTTCGGCACGGCATCCTGGACGGACACCTCGGCCTTGCCGTACGGCTCCACGGTGATCGGGGTCGCGGCTTCCGCCTGGTGCTTGCCGTCCAGGGTGGACCGGCGGATCGTGACGGTCGTGTGCCACGGCTGCGCGGTCTCGTTGACGAGGACTGCCTGCTGCTCGTCGACCGTGAGGAGGCGGTCGGCGTACGCCCGCTTGAGCGCGTGCCACAGCGGCTTGCGGCGGCCGGCGCCGTCGACCGCGCTCCACGAGGTGACCGGCCAGCAGTCGTTGAGCTGCCAGACGATGGTGCCCATGCAGTACGGCCGCAGCGTGCGGAAGTGCTCGACGCCCAGGGCGATCGCGCGGGCCTGGTTCACCTGGGTGAG
>NZ_JBFAIU010000037.1:0-35382 GCF_040654855.1 Asanoa sp. NPDC050611 | reverse complement strand
CGCGCGTGGTCTGGACCGTAAGGGTCACGGGTACGAAGTCGTAGCGTGCGGTTCCCACCGCAATGCAGTGGCCTTCGGTCGCCTCAGCGTCGGAGCCCGCCGACTGGATGAGGGAAAACAAGACGCTGGGCTACTACGACATGATGAGTCCCAGGGAGATCTTCTACTCCGACCTCGAGGCCGAAGCCGCGGCCGCGGCCGCGGCGGACCTGGGTCCGCAGTCGGTCCCGTCCTGCTCGCAGACGCTGACGCAGGCCGCCTGGCGGACCACGGTCACCACACACATCTACGGCACGAGGGACCCCTTCGTGGAGGTCTACCGCTCTTTCGCCGAACGACGCGCCGACAAGGTACGCACCATCGACAGCGGACACTCCGCATTCCTGTCCCGACCCGCCGAACTAGCCGCCATGCTCCGCGAAGAACTCCACGAAGCCGCGAGCGAAACCACCTGAAACCACCCTGGCTTTGATGGAGTTCCGAGCCCCAGCGATGCGCCACGTCGCGAAAGCGCGGTCGGAGCGCGACACGGAGGTGCGCGGCGATCACGGCGATCGTGGACGGACTTGGTCGACTGCTCGCGATCCTCGACCGAGCTGACCCGCGCCACAGGGGCTGAGATCTACGGCTGACCGGGCTGCCGCAGTCGTCTCCAACGACTACCCGCAGGAGCGGCCGGCGGCCCGAGCCGTGATCCGCCACCGGGCCCGGCCACCGGTCGGCGTTCGCCAGCGCCCGCTCGACCAAGGCCCAGGCGCGGAGCGGCTCCTCCAGCACCGCCTCCAAGAGGCACGCCCGGCTCGGGAAGCGCTCATAGAGCATGAACGGCCCCATAGGGGCGTTTTTTGTCCATGGGCACGTTGCGGCCTTTGGTGGCGAACAGCGCCCGGGCCTCCAGGCGCCGTACGCGGAATAACGGAGACACCTCTCCGTTATAACCTGGTGCGCGTACCAACCGGAGACCTATCTCCGGTATGTGAAAGGAGTCAACCCATGTTCATCGCCGCCTTGATCGTCAGCGTGCTGTTCGCTCCGCTGCTGGTGGTGTCCGCCGCCGGGAAGCTGCAACGATCGGCGTCCCAGGTCGCCACCCTGGAGCGGGTGGGGGCGTTGAAGATCGCTCCGGTCCTCGCCGTCCTCGAGCTTGCCGGAGCCGCCGGACTGATCGGCGGCCTGGCCTGGTGGCCCATCGGGGTCGCGGCCAGCGTCGGGCTCGCGCTCTACTTCCTCGGCGCGATCGCCGCCCACGTCCGTGTGAAGGACTACGCGATCGCCCCGCCCGCGGTGCTGCTTCTCGTCTCGGTCACCGCCCTCGCGCTGCGGGTCGCCTCCGCCGGAGCCACGTCATGACGGCAACGATGTACGGCGGCAACCGAGACCCTGCCAGGCGGCACACCGTCGAACGGCGTGACTTCGCTGGATGGCCGGTTTACCGGATCACGCCTCGGACCGGTGAGTCCACGGGCGAACTCCTGTACCTGCATGGCGGCGGGTACGTCGCCCCGATCCATACCGTCCATTGGGACTTCGTCGCCCGGCTGGCCGGTATGACGGGCCGGGCGGTGACCCTGCCCGACTATCCGCTCACGCCCGCACACAACCACCGCGACGTCTTTCCTGTCCTGGGACGGCTGTACGAGAAGGTCGCCGAGGGCGAGACGTCGTCGTCGTCGTTCACGGTGATGGGTGACTCCGCCGGCGCCACCATGGGTCTGGCGCTCGTGCAGTCGTTGCCGTACAACCGCCGTCCAGGAAATCTGATCCTGATGTCGCCCTGGCTCGACGCGACGCTCACCAATCCTGAGATACCGGCCATCCAACCGACGGATCCAATGTCGACAGTGTCAGGGCTGACCGAGCTGGCGCGGATGTGGGCCGGACCGGACGATCTGGCGACACCCGAACTGAGCCCCATCAACGGTCCGCTGGACCGACTCGGCCGCGTCACGGTCTTCGCCGGGTCCCGCGACATCCTCACTCCCGACGCCAGGCGGCTGGCCGAGTTGGCGACCGGCGCCGCCGGCACGAACCTGGTCCTGCGGGAGTACGAGGACATGACCCACACCTGGATGCTCACCCAACCCGGCCCCGCCGCCGACGCCGTGCTGGCGGAGATCACCGGTCTGCTCCGGAGGTACCGTTGACCGTGGAGTTGTTCAAGTACACCCACGCCTGCGTACGGGTGGAAGCGGGCGGACGGGCGTTGCTCGTCGACCCGGGTGTCTGGGCCGAGGCCACCGCCCTCGACGGGGTGAGCGACATACTCGTGACGCACGAACATCCGGATCATGTCGACGTCGAGCGGATCGCCGCGGCCGCGGCCGCAGACCCGACACTAAAGGTGTACGCGCACGGCTCCGTGGCCGCCCACCTCGACATCGGCGACAGCCTGGTGGCGGTGGCACCGGGCGACCAGTTCGAAGCGGCGGGTTTCCGGGTACGCGCGGTGGGCGGCAAGCATGCCGAGATCTCGCACGGCCTGCCCGATCTGCCGAACGTCGGCTTCGTGATCGACACCGGCAGCGGTGACGACGCCATCTACCATCCCGGCGACGCGTTCTACGTCCCGGACATGCCGGTCGCGACGTTACTGGTGCCGACCGGCGCTCCGTGGCTCAAGCTCGCCGAGGTCCTAGATTTCATCGCCGCGGTGCGGCCCCGGCGGGCGTACCCGATTCACGACGCCTTGCTGAGCGAGGCCGGTCAGGAGTTCAACGACTGGTGGCTCGACATGGAGAGTGAGACCGACTACGCGCGCATACCGGTGGGCGAGTCGATCACATTGACGTGAGCGAACGGCGCGGTTGTTATCCGCCAGGAGATCGATCCTGCTCGGCAACGACAATGCTCCGGTGTCGGCGGGACCTCCGAGTCAGGCCGGCTGCCCCACGTCGACCGGCAGGCCGGCGAGCCGCCATTCGAGCATGCCGTCGTTGAGCCGGATCGCCCGGCGGCCGTGACCTGCCAGCAGTCGGACCGCGTCGTACGCCATGACGCAGAACTCACCTCGGCAGTAGACGACGATCTCGGCGTCCTCGGGTAGCTCGTTGATCCGCTCCGCCAGCTCCGCGACGGGGATGCCGAGGGCCCCGGGAATGTGGCCGGCGAGGTACTCCTCGATCGGGCGCACGTCCAGCACCACCACATCGGCGGCACCGATCCGGGTGCGCAGATCCTCGCGGGCGATCTCCGTCGCGCCGTCCTGGCCGAGGTAGGCGTCGCGGGCGGCCGGGACCGCGGCCTGGTGGTTCTCGGCGACCTTGCGCAGCAGCGCGAAGAGCTGTGCGACGTCGTCGCCGGCCAGCCGGTAGAAGATCCGGACACCGTCGCGGCGGGTGGCCACGAAGCCGGCCTGCTTCAGCGTCTGCAGGTGGGCCGAGGCGGTCGTCAGGTTCAGGCCCGCCGCTTTGGCGAGGGCGTCGACGGTGCGTTCGCCCTGGGCGAGCAGGTCCAGGAGCTCGAGGCGTTTTCCGCTGGCCAGCGCCTTTCCGCTGACGGCGAAGGCCTCGTACAGCTGACCTTTCATGGCATCCTCCAATGTTCCATGGAATAGTGTAGAGGTGGAGTTCGCCGACAACCACCTGATCCCACTCGTCGACGAGGGGCTCGGTAACAGCGCCTATCTCGTCGATCTTGGCGATAGTCGCGCCCTGGCGGTGGACGCCAGCCGCGATCTGCGAAGCCTCCACGTGGCCGCGACCCATCGGGGGCTCCGGGTGGCGTTCGCCGCGGACACCCATCTGCACGCCGACTTCCTCTCCGGTGCCGTCCAACTCGGCCACGACATCGGGGCAACGGTGCTGGCCTCCGCGGCAGGCCGGCGTACCTTCGGTCACACACCGCTCGCCGACGGGGACGAGGTCGATCTCGGTGGCCTGACGCTGCAGGCACTCGCCACCCCTGGCCACACGGACGAGCACCTGTCGTTCGTGCTGCTCGACGGCGGCCGTGAGCTGGGCGTGTTCACCGGCGGATCGCTGATTGTCAATTCCGCCGCCCGCACCGACCTCCAAGGGTCCGACCGGGCCGAAGAGCTCGCCCGTGCCCAGTACCGCTCGCTGCGCCGCTTGACGACACTGCCGGACGCGACCGCGGTGTGGCCCACCCACGGCGCGGGCTCGTTCTGCTCAGCACCGCCGGGCGCCGAGCGCACCACCACCATCGGCGCCCAGAAACGCGACAACCCGCTGCTGGCGGCAGCCGACGAGGGCGCCTTCGCCCAGCGCCTCCTGGCCAGCCTGGGCACGTACCCCGCCTACTTCGACCGCCTCACGGAGGTAAACAGGCGCGGTCCGGCCATTCTGGCCGGCACACTGTCGCTGCCGGCCCTCGACGCCCAACAGGTCGCCGCAGTGCGCGCGCACGGCGGTCAGGTCGTCGATGTGCGCCCGCCGGCCGATTACGCGGCCAGCCACATCCCGAGGTCGATCTCGATCCCACTGCGCGCCCAGTTCGCCACCTGGCTGGGCTGGCTGCTGCCGGACGACGCTCCGCTCGTCTTCGTGGCTACGGACGACCAGGACCTCTCCGAGATCCTCTGGCAGGCATACAAGATCGGTTACGAGCGGCTGACAGGCCACCTCGCCGGCGGCATGGACGCGTGGTGGGCAGCCGGCTTCCCGGAGACCACCATCGCGTTCGTCACCGCCGCTGAGGCTCCCGCCGGACCCTACGTCGATGTGCGGCAACAGGCCGAGTACGAGGCCGGCCACGTCGCCGGCGCCGTACACATGGAACTCGGCAGCCTGGCCGACCGCGCCGCCGACGCGCCGCCCGGCGCGATCGTCGCCTGCGGGCACGGGGAACGGGCCATGACGGCGGCCAGCGTCCTCGAACGCGCCGGCCACTCCGGACTGACCGTGCTCGACGGCGGCCCTGCCGACTACGCCGCCGCACACGGCACACGGATGACCCGCGCGGACGCCAGCCGGTGAGTACCGCCGCCCGGGTCGACGCTCGGCCGGTCCAACTGGGGCTGCGGGAGAACTGGCTCCAGTTCACCCTGCTCGTGATCGTCAACGTGTGTGTCGGCGGCCTCGTCGGCCTGGAACGCACCACCGTCCCGCTCATCGGCGCCGACGTCTTCGGTCTGACCAGTGACCTCGCGGTGTTCTCGTTCATCATCGCCTTCGGCGTCACCAAAGCTTTCACGAACCTCGCCGCGGGCGCCCTGACCGCACGGTTCCGGCGCAAGCAGCTCCTGGTGGCGGGCTGGCTCATCGGTGTTCCGGTCCCGTTCGCGCTCGCTTGGGCACCGTCGTGGGGCTGGATCGTCGCCGCGAACGTGCTTCTCGGCATCAACCAGGGCCTGACCTGGTCCATGACCGTCAACATGAAGATCGACCTGGTCGGCCCAGCCCGCCGCGGCCTGGCGACCGGCCTCAACGAGGCTGCTGGGTACACCGCCGTCGGCGTCACCGCGTTGCTCACCGGCTACCTCGCCACCGCTTACGGTCTGCGGCCCGTCCCGGAGCTCATCGGCGTCATCTTCGTCGCGGGCGGCTTCGCCTTGTCGGTGATCGTCCGCGATACGGGCGCCCACGTCGCGTTGGAGATGTCCCAACACCCCAAGCCCCCGCCCAGCGGGCAGGAAGGCACCCTACGCGCCACGTTCGTCCGCACGTCGTGGCGCGACCGCTCGCTGCGCGGCGCCAGTCAGGCCGGCCTGGTCAACAACCTCAACGACGGCCTGACCTGGGGTGTGTTCCCATTGCTGTTCACCGACCACGGCCTCGGCATCGCCGCGGTCGGCGTCATCAAAGGCCTCTACCCGATCCTCTGGGGCATCGGACAGATACCCACCGGCCACCTCGCCGACAAGCTTGGCCGCAAGCCGTTGATCGTCACCGGGATGTTCGTCCAAGCGGCCGGCTTCGTCCTCGCGCTGGCCCTGCTCGACCGGCCGCTGCTCGCCGGTGTCCTCTCCGCCGTCGCTCTCGGCATCGGCACTGCGATGGTGTACCCCGCCCTGATCGCTGCCGTATCCGACAACGCCCACCCGGCCTGGCGCGCCAACGCGCTGGGTACCTATCGCTTCTGGCGCGACATCGGGTACGCCGTCGGCGCGCTCGTCGCGGGCATCCTCGCCGACACGCTCGGACTGAACGCCACCGTCGTCGCCGCCGCTGCCCTGACCTCTGGATCCGGGCTGCTGGCAGCGCGTTGGATCACCGGGCGGCGGAGCTCATGAGCGATTCCCCCGACGAATGCCGCGTCCATCGGAACCTGCCCGAGGTCGCGGTCCCGGCCGTGGCCGTCCTCGATCCGGAGGGCGACATCGCCCGCCACCTCGCCGCGACCGGCCGCGGACGACCGCACCCGGGCTGGGCCCCGCCGGGGACTTTCAGCGCCGGCGTTGCCGGTGCGACCGGTACCGACCCAGCCCTCTACGGGGACCTCAAGGTCCTCCTCGGCCCGGACGTGGTTCCCCAGGGGTTGACGCAGCCCGCCCCTGACCGGGATCATCCGCGAAGATGACTGGGTTCTCCGGAAAGTACCGTGGCCTTTCCATTCTTCGGAGGCTCCCCATCTATCTCCTGGGCTGCGACGTCTGTCGTTCGCGAACCAACGGGAGCGCGGGGAAGCAGGTAGTGCCCAGGTACATCCTCATATCCACCGCCGAGTCGATGGCCAATTGCTGGCGCGTGTGTCGAAGCTGCTGGCAGCGGCACCTCGAGCTGGGAGAGCTCAAACTCGAAGAGCGGATAGACCAGCTGACACTGGCCTACCGAGGCTGGCTGAACCTGGCTCCCGGCGGTCAGCCCGCCGAGCCCGAGCGGCCCCACCCACCCGACTGGACTCCCGCGTCTCTGCCACCGCGGCCAGGGCAGGAACCCGGAACGATCCCCTTCGCGGACGTGACTCTGGCGCGGACCCGATGGGACGAGGGCCGCCGAGAGGACTGGGTCCTCGACATCGACGTCGCGGCCAGGCAACTCGCCCTGTGGAAGTGCGGAGTCGCCGGCTCCTATCTCCGACCCCCGACACATCGAGGGGAGGACCTGCTGAAAATCAGCCACCATGACGCACTCGGCATGTCCTACGACCTGGACGGCGGGGCCAGCGAACGATACGTGGGCAGTGTGTTCCGGCTCGGCCAGGACCGCATCGTGATCAAGTGGACGTACGAAGGAACCTTGAGCTTCGACTGAGAACCCAGGCGAACCACACCGTCGCCACGAAAGAGGCCAGGACCTTCGACTGGTCATGGCCTCTGATCTGGTGGGCGATACTGGGGTTTGAACCGGTGACCTCTTCCGTGTCAAGTTCCGGCAATGGGGTCCGATGTGGTTGCTCGCGATGGCAAGGGGCACAGGCGAGTCGCCGGGGTTCGCGGTGGTGCGTTGCTGTACTTCCGTGCTGTACGCCGTCCTGCCCTTACGGCCACCCCAACGTTGCGCCGCGTGCGTCCGCGGCGATCTGCGACGACGCACTGGTACGGAATCGACAGAGGCAACGTTGTCGCTGCCTCGACCTATTCGCGCGTCTGGGAAGAGGCGCGGCGCCTGGCTTTTCACTCCGCGTTAGGTTGACTCGCCGCTCGGGGGTCGTCCGTACGATCTGCGGCACGCCGCTGTGTCGCGGTGGCTCAACATTGGCGTTCCGGCAACTGAGGTAGCCGAACGGGCGGGACACTCGGTCGACGTCCTGCTGAAGGTCTACGCGAAGTGCATCGACGGTGAAGAAGCCACCGTGAATCGCCGGATCGACGAAGCGTTGGTCCTCGTTACGTGGGCCGCATGATGGCTTCCATTCCGGATCTTGCGGACGGCGGCTTGTCTGACCTGGGCAATGCCGTGAAGATCGTTCCGCGTATGTTCCGCGACCAGCGACAGACGGCGGCTTTCAATGCCCTACGGCTGCACCTAGCTACCCATCGAGGATCGTGTTTATTGCCAGCTCAGAGGTGATATCTGCTGGCGTCGTAAGTGCCCCCGGCAGGATTCGAACCTGCGACACACGGTTTAGGAAAGCTTGCATACGTCGGCCATGGCGAACCCGCTCTGACCTGCGGAGTCTTCCCGATGGCGTCGTGGACGATGTGCTCTTCTGGGCACGCATTCGGCACCGACGGTGAGCAAGCACGATGGGCTTCAGGTAACGGCCAAGCGCGCGTAGGAGAACGTCAGATCGAGGACAGACTTTGGCTACGCGCAGTAATAGCGTCGCTACATGGGGAGAGGCCACTACTGCGGAGCGCCGAACACTACTGTCAGCGGCACATGCGGCAGGTGGCTGGTCAACTATGACCACTGTGCTCCCCACCGACGCAGTCTTCATGTGGTCGCGCCCAGCGCCGTTGAGCCTGATTTTCGTACCGGTGGGAGCGATCAACTGGCGGCAACGATTCTGAGTGACGCTCTTGCCGACGGTCCGGATCGAGCGCTGGCAAACCTCGTCGTGGAATACGTCGGTAAGAGAGGCAAGGCGAGGCTGCGCCGTAGGCGACGCCATCCGAACGACTGCCAAGAGATTGCAGACGCGGCCCGCTCGCTCGCTGAAATTGGCAAAGCTTCACACCAGATGGCGGGAAAAGCAGTCGGCGCGCTGCTTCCACCCGGCACGCCGCCCCTTGTACGGGATCTGACCGAGAAGATCGTCGCGAGGGCACCTCTCGGCTGGGATGACTCCATTAAGACGATCGTGCATGGATTGCAGGCAACTGGCATATTCCTGTGTATGGTCCAATTGCTTCCACCTGAGGCGTGCCCCTGTTTACACATGCTCACTCATGAAGTGACCGAAGACGCGGTCAAGGGTGCCGTTGAGGATCTTGTGGCTGAAGCGCGAAGGGATCTCGAACCGCGTCAAGGCGCCGCGTAGTGCAAACGAGTCCACCAACGTTTGTCGTCGCATAGGTGTGAACTGTCGAACGCGGCTTCGTCCAACTCGGGCCAGCACGGGCATGACCCGGCATGGTGGCGCTGAGTGTGATCCGGTCGCCAAGGTTGCTGTAGTTCGGTGCTGCACCTAACATCGTCCTTGGTTGTGGCGGAGAGTGACTCGCGGATGGACTGGTCGACTTGGACGATACGTCCGGGGATAGACACGGAGACCGTCCGTACTAGTGCCGGCTTCGCACGCTTCGGCATAGCT
Organism: Asanoa sp. NPDC050611; assembly: GCF_040654855.1. Classification (NCBI taxonomy): domain Bacteria; kingdom Bacillati; phylum Actinomycetota; class Actinomycetes; order Micromonosporales; family Micromonosporaceae; genus Asanoa; species Asanoa sp. NPDC050611. Next base: position 26,286 of record NZ_JBFAIU010000037.1, on the reverse strand, counting down.
GATCTTGAGCTTGAAGAACTCTCTGATGCGATTGCTGAAGGCGGGATGTGGGAAGCCCTCCGCCTGACCTACGAGGGACTGGATGAGCTAAACATCTTCCACCGGCGGGTGGAGGTGCTCGCGTATCGATGCGTCGGGCGAGTCCCGAATGACCCTGAAGTTGCGATCTATGAGATCCGCTACCACGACAACGGCTCCGTGTACGGCCCGCCCCGTCGCCAAGGTGGGAATCAGCTATAAGCTGTCTATGCGGACCACTGCCTCCGGAGGGCTCGACTTTGAGCGAGCCTGCACTACGTTGTGACCTGCGCGAAATCGACTACGGAGTGAGGCCAATGGCTCCGACTGGGCACGCATTCGGCACGGGACCGTCGGCGCTCGGTTGGGTCAGGGGGAGCTTTGAGTGAACCTTCGCCACCCACGATCGCCGCGGCTGTGATCGTCGAGGACGAACGCGTGTTGATGGTTTGCCGTCGCGTCGAGGAAGGCCAGCTCGCGTGGCAGTTCCCGGCTGGCGCCGTCGAGCAAGGCGAATCCGAAGAGGACGCCGCGATACGGGAGGCGTGCGAAGAGACGGGTCTCACCGTCCGGGCGATCAAGCCTCTGGGCACGCGGGTGCACCCCCTGACTGGTCGCACCATGGCATACATCGCGTGCGCCCGTCTGAGCGGAACGGCCACGGTCGCAGCGGAGCGAGAGGTCGCCGCGGTGGACTGGTGTAGCCGCGCCACCCTGGCTGAGCGTGTGCCGTATCGACTACATGCGCCGGTTCAGGAGTACCTGGACGCCGCTCTGGGCTGAGGCCATGCGTAGGGGGTACGAACTCCTACTGTCGGCCGTCGTGGTTGAGGTCGTGTTGATGGAGTCCAAGGTTCCCGCTTGTCGTTGACAGCCGTTGGTTGGCATTGAAATGCGTCACTGGTGTGACACCATGAGTCTAGCAAGCGCGGACGCGTGTTCTATGACTAACGGGCAAGATCGATGCGAGCTGGCGTCATGGGCGGCGAGGTCGCGGAACGGCTCGTTGTGGATACCGCATGCTGGCGGCCGGCCATTGTCGATGGTCGCGTTGAGCTATAGGGTGCCCGTGTCGGGCAAGTCGCAGCGAGCCGATCGACGTGGGAGGCTGGACGATCGTGCCAGGTGGACGGGCATTCAGCGAGGACTTCGCGCATTACCTCGCGCCGCCAGACGAAATCATTCAAGCCGGCATGACGGCGGGCATGGTCGTTTTTGATACCAATGTATTGCTTAGCCTATATAGATTCGCTTCGGATGCGCGAGGCGAGTTGTTTTCCGCATTTGAACGAATCGGCGAGCGAGCATGGATACCGCATCAAGTGAGTCTGGAGTTCCATAAGAACAGACCAGAGGTAGTGCTCGACTACGGTTCTGTATATGCGAGCGCGCTTGAAGCGATTGGGAAATGCGAAGAGCAGGTTCAATCGGATCTGCGCCAACGCATCCAGTTATTGGCCAAGAGAACCGCACTCTCACCCGGACAACTGGCCCCTCTGCTTCGATCCGTTGACGAAGCTCTGGTGCCCGTGAGGAAGGGGCTTGAGCAGCTGCGTGACTCACATGGCCTTAGCGGGTCGCTGTCCGATGACCCTATTCTGGAAAGGCTTCAGAGGATTTTTCGAGGAAAGGTCGGGTCGCCAGTTGATGATGTCGATCATGCGAGCATGTTGGAGGAAGCAGATCGACGGATTAAGGAGGAGCTACCGCCGGGATACAAAGATAAGCGGCCTGGAGATTATCTTGTGTGGCGCCAGACCCTCAATGAAGCGCGTGACCGGGCTGACGTCACGGTGTTGGTATTCGTCACAGAAGACGTAAAGGATGACTGGTATCTCCGAGTGAAGGGCCGCGTCCTATTTGCCAGGCCGGAGCTGGACTCAAGAAGCGCGGGCAATAGCCGACGTAACGCTGGTAATGATGCGAACGGACTCTTTCCTCCGGCATTCAGCGACCTACCTTAAGGCCGAAGTAAGCGCGGACACCATCCGCCAAGCAAAGCAGCTTCGCGAGGATCAGGCGCGTGAGGAGTATGCGGAGCTAACGCAAGCCCGCTTCGATCGATTCCGGCGGCTCGGGCAGATACACGCCGAATCGGAGTTGATCCGTCGGCGACTAGTGGATGCAACAGAAAAATACTCTGCCGCCAGAGCTAGATTCGATGATGCGGTCGCGCGCGATGCTCCGCCTGCGGAATTGTACCGGATGTCGAATGCCATGGAGCGCGAACAGCAGTTGGTGGACGTATTCCAAACGGACTTAGACGAGTTGCGAATTGTGGAGAAAGCCACTAGCAAGGAGATTGCCGAAATCGACGCAATGCTCCAACAGTACCAAATTCGCATCGAGAAATCGGACAGTTGAGACCGTGCCGAGGTGACTGTGAGGGATCGCCGCCGGCGGACAGCCAGTGAGCACCTGTGCCGCCGTAGCCCGACGTCCTCGGGCTCAACATCACGTCACTGGAGGTGGTTCCTGCACGCGCCGCACAGCCTCACGCCAGCGGGAAGCGTTCGTCGTAATGCTGACACCAGCGTGGCCAGCGCGTCGTCTACTGGACATGCCCCGACGGCCCTGCGAAGCTCAGTGGACGGTCGGACGCCGCAACCCTCATGGCCGCGCACGGCAGACGGCAGCCAAAGCGATGGACACGATAAGAGCGGGATTGATATGACGGGACGCCCACGAAACCTGCCCGACTATGAGAGGCCGCCAATCGATGAGGTGGCCATCGCGGTGCAGTTCCCATCTATCGAGGGATGCACAACGGACCGCCTGCGAGACTTCTGGAAGGAGGTCCGGCAGGACTACCCTTTCGTGGAACATCAGGTTCCCATAGAGGTTGAGCTTGAAAAGCTTACGCCACAACCAGTAAAGACTGTACAGTTCCAACTCGTAACGGCTCCACCGCAGAAAGTACGATTGTGGCTTATAAATGAATCGGATGATTTCTTGGTGCAGGTCCAAGACAGCCGGTTTATCCAGAATTGGCGACGCCGTGGCTCAGATTACCCGCATTTCGAACAGGTTAGAGATTTATTCTGGAGCAACTTCAAGAGATTTCAAGAGTTTCTTGAAAAATCCGGACTTCCTCGACCCTCGGTACAGCAAACCGAAGTCACTTACATTAACTGGGTAGATAAGCAACTTGCGATAGAGGAATTCTTGCGGCCCGCTAGCCACGCAACGATTGTCGTGGCCGGGTCGACGCACGCAACCGAGGCGCAGGCATGGAACGCCAGGTACTTGATTCCCGTGCCTGATACTGAGGTCGTTCAAAGACTTCACGTGCAGGCGGCACCTGCTATTCGGACCTCCAACGCTCAAACCATTGGCACCCAACTGTCCTTGGTGGTCAGGGCAGCCGACGAGAAGGGCATGGAGGAGGCGAGCATCGCAAATCGTATCGACGGCGCCCGGAGGATAATAGTTGAAGCATTCACCAGCCTAACCACGTCTTCTGCCCATGAGGTATGGAAGCGGTCCCGTGAGTCCTAACTTCTTGCCCAGGGCAGTGTTGAGTGGTGCGCTCGCGCTGAGCGGGACCAACACGCAAGTACGTGACTTGGTGTTGCCGCAGCCATTAGACGCGAACTCTATCGCCAGCGGCTTTGGCCCTGGAGGCGCACCCTTTTCTGCGGCTGTGGGCACGCGGGTAATCCCCTCGCCATGGGCTACACCCGTCGATGCTGTTCAAACGGAGTCTCGATGGCGGGACTATGTTATGCAGCGACTGGCTCAACTATGGCGCGGCGAAGGCGACTTTACCGGCCTATCGCGGCCATCGGAGTACGTGATCAGGCGAGCTAGGGATTTGTGCCTAGATCTGTTCCGAGACCAAACGCCTACACCGTCTGTCGTTCCGTCGGAAGATGGCGAGGTGCTTTTCATCTGGCATAAGGCGGGCTGGAAAGTTGAGATAGAGGTTGGGCCTGAGGAGGTCTTGATTTGGGCGCACGGCAGTTCTGGGGCCACCTTATCGGGCTCGCTCGCGGAATGGCGAAAACAGGTTTTGAGTATCTTGGATCTCCTCGCCGATCCGATGAATTAGCTCAATGCGGCCGCATATCCGACATCCCCGACGCGGATCATTTGTGGCGGAAGTTCATGAACTCTGAGAACCATCTTGTCTGGAGCGACGAACTTGGGCGTGCGATTCCAAGCCCGGCAGCTCTGCAATTCGACCCAGACCTGTCGGCTGACTGGCGTGAACACCTAGAAGTCGTTCACTACGAATCATCGACCGCAGTACTGAAGGACGACCCTCGATACGCGCTCGTGGGAGAGGTCCCAGTCGGAGTGGTCAGATCGTTGGGCTTTCTTGTGCATGCGAGTCCGCATCAATTGAGTGCCCTTGGGTGTGCTCATGCATCCGTAGACTGGCCTGTTGCAGCGGTTCCAGCGGGACGTACGGAGCCGCCAAAGTCCGTACGCAGGACCCTAAAGCACAGCCTAGGCGAACAAGTCTCATGGGCATACGGCACGCCCGCCATATCGAAGCCGACCGGCGCTTAATCGGGCAGTTTCCGCCGTCCCGGGTGGAACATCTGGTGCGCCGTGGGCGCGCTCTGGAGCCCCATCCCGTCCGCCGTCGACCCACACTCTGTGGAGCGGGCCAGGTCCAGGGCGCCAAGGTGGAGCGCCCTACTGGACGAACGACCTTGGCGTCCTGGACCTGGTCTGCTCGGCTGTGCCTGGGTCGTCGGTGGACGGGATAGCCCCCACTCATCCCAGAAGCCTGAGCGCCTGCTCCTCTTGTACGTGTCCCTCGTCGGGCTTGCCGTCCTCGTCAGAGGTCGGGCTGGCAACCTCGCGAAGAATCCCCGGCACCTCTTCTTGCTCGAGGTGGCCCGGGGCGTCTTTATACATGTCGCGCCTGCCGCGGGCTGTACCGCCGGCGCCTGAGCGAAGCGGTGGCGGCCGGTGGCGGGCCTTGGCCCGGCCCGCTTCAGGCGGCGCGCACGGCCCGCGCCGCGGGCCGTCTTGAACCCGTAAAGAAACTTCTCACAGACCTAGGATTTCGGCCGTGTCCCGTCACGGCTGATACTTGACACTCGCGTCCCACCTGATGCTTGACATGATCACCCTTCGGCCTCTTGATCGCGTGTTGTTGCGGCAGCACTCGATTTGGGGGCCGGGATTGGCACTGGTGGGAATGTCGATCGTGGAACAGCGGTATCAGGCCGTCATGGCGGTCCTGGCCGGCGATCCCGTTGTGGATGTCGCGGAGAAGGTGGGGGTGTCGCGGCAGAGTGTGCATACCTGGTTGCGCCGCTATGCCGAGGAAGGCCTGGTCGGTCTGCAGGACCGGTCTCATCGTCCGGATGGATGCGCTCATCAGGCGTCGCCGGAGGTGGAGTCGTTGGTGTGCGAGCTTCGCCGGCATCACCCCAAGTGGGGCTCCCGCCGGATCGCGTTCGAGTTGGGCCGTCATGGCTGGCCCGGCGAGGTGCCGTCGCGGATGACCGTCTATCGGATCTTGATCCGTCATGGGCTGATGGCACCGGCCAAGCGCCGGCGCGGCCGTAAGGACTATGTGCGGTGGGAACGTGACCGGCCGATGGAGCTCTGGCAGATGGACATCGTCGGCGGGATCTTCCTGCCCGACGGGTCGGAAGCCAAGGTCGTCACCGGCGTCGATGACCATTCCCGCTTCTGCGTGATCGCGTCGGTGGTTCGCCGGGCAACTGGGCGAGCGGTCTGCCTGGCGTTGGCCGACGCGTTGCTCGAGTTCGGGGTGCCCGAAGAGGTATTGACTGACAACGGCAAGCAGTTCACGGCCCGTTTCGGCAACGGTGGTGAGGTGATGTTCGACCGGATCTGTCGGGAGAACGGCATCGTCCACCGGCTCACTCAGCCCGCGACCCCGACCACCACCGGCAAGGTGGAACGCTTCCACCAAACCCTGCGACGGGAACTGCTCGACGACGTCGCCGTCTGGCCCGACCTCGATACCGCCCAGGCGGCGGTTGACGCTTTCCGGCATGAATACAACACCGACCGGCCGCACCAGTCCCTCGGCATGGCGTTCCCCGCGGACCGGTTCCGCGCGGCCGGGTCGGGTGTCGTCCCGGTCAAGCTGCCCGTCTCACTGGCGGCGCCGGCCGAAGCATCGGCCTTGCCGACGCCGGTCATTGCCCCGCAGCCGCTGGAACACTGGTCGCCATCGGCGGTGGAGTTCGACCGGGTCGTGCCGCCGTCGGGGAACTTGCAGGTGGCGGGGAAGCAGTTCTGGCTCGGCCCGAACAGGTCGGGGATCACGGTGACGTTCTGGGCCGACACCGACGTCATCCACCTGCTCATCGCCGGGGCCCGGATCAAGTCAGTGCGCTCGCACCTGTCCGTCACCGACCTGGCCACCCTTCTGAGTCAGGGCGGCCGCCCCGCCGGCCTGTCACCGTTGCCCGCGGCTGAGCCCGGCAAAGCCGTCGAGGTGGACCGGACCGTGAACCGGGCCGGCAGTGTGTCGCTGGGTCAACATCTGGTCCTGGCCGCGGAAATTCTCGGCGGCCGACGGGTCGGCATCCGCATAGAAACGGCAACGCTGAGCTTCTTCGACCTCGACACCCGGCAGCTGCTGCGAACCCGGCCGAACCCGCTGACCGCAGCCGACATCTCCCGGCTGCGCGGTGTCCGCCCCGCCGGCCCGCCGCCGGTCCCGTCCCACCATCCGGTGCAGGTGCAACGCCGCGCGTCCAACACCGGCGTGGTCATGGTCGTCGGGCAGAAGATCGCGCTCGGCCGCGGCCAGGCCGGCAAGACGGTCACTATCGAGGTCAGCGACACCGATCTCGTGATCGCCTGCGACGACGGTCCGCGCACTGTGCGACGCAGCAACCAACAGCCGATCCGTAACGTGAAGGCCAGCCGACCTCGAAAGGTCACCGTCGAGTGAGCCGAGGCGAGCCAGAGCCGAACAGATGGAGGTCACGTGGGCTCACCCGAGCACGCCGTTATCGTGCACTACACCCTTTCCGGGGACCGCTACGGCGAGGTCCATGAACGCGAAGCCGTCTACGCGCTCGAAGACCGCCTGACCGAGGCCATGGACGCAGCCGACGCCGGAGAGTTCGACGGCAACGAGTTCGGCGGCGGTAAGGCCGTCCTCTACGCCTACGGCCCCGACGCCACACGTTTGTTCACCGCGATGGAACCACACCTGCGTGGGTTTCCGGCCAGGCCGGCGCACGTGATCCTCCGCTTCGGCGACGTCGACGACCCCGCAGCAGTCGAGAACCGCATCAATCTATGACCGCAGCACGCCCCAAGTTCTAGACCAACCGTCAAGCAACACCTGGGACGGAAACGTCAAGCATCAGGTGGGACTAGACATAGGATTTCGGCCGCCCGACGTCGAGGACTACGACGGTGACGTTGTCAGGGCCGCCGAGTTCCAACGCAGCAGCACCGCGAAAAGGGCGTCGTCCGCACCGTTCCTTCCCCACCCGGGCTAACCGCCCTGATCTGGCAACATATCGACGCCTACGGCTTCGCACCGGACGGTCGCCTCTTCGTCGGCGAGCACAACAAGCTCGAACTACCTAACCTGACGGTCATCCGAGCATGGCAGCGCGCCCGCCGTCTGGTCCTCACCCACGACCTCATCTCGTCCTCCCTGGCAGCCACCCCGTACGACCTCCGCCACGCTGCCGTCTCAACCTGGCTCCGGGCCGGCATCGACCCCGCCAAGGTCGCCGAGTGGGCCGGCCACTCCGTCGAGATCCTGTACCGCATCTACGCCAAGTTCCTCGACAGCGGAGAAGAGGAGCTGCAACGCCGCATCGAAGCCGTCTATGGGCGCCCGACCGGAGCTCCGCAAACTTCGGCACGTATTCGGCACAACCACCCGTTGACCGCCGGTCTGGACCGGAGACAACCGGATGAGTAACCAAGGTCAACATGACCTGTTCGGGCAGGTCAGAGGACCTGTCGGTGCTGCTCAGCGCGTTTGTGCCCCCGGCAGGATTCGAACCTGCGACACACGGTTTAGGAAACCGATGCTCTATCCCCTGAGCTACGAGGGCGCGGTGGCTCAGTGTACCGGGACCGACCTTCGCGCAGCCGCCTAGGCACGGCGCCCGCGCGAGTGATGTCACGGTTACCCGCGCAGAGACGGAAATGGGTAGTCGAAGTCGAACCTCTGCCTGGTCCTCGCGTCGCGGTAGATCCATTCATCGGGACCGACCCGCTCCGCCGTCGAGCCGCGGGTGAAGCCCCGCACCTGGCGATAGGTGACCGCCACCCCGCCGAAGTTGGGGCCGAACCACAGCTCGAGCCGATCCGCCTTCTGTCGGATGCTCTGGATGACGAACGCGCCCGGCCCGCTGGCCTGGAAGCTCTCCCCGTGTCCCTGGTACGCACCGTGGTCACCGGGCAACCGCCGAAACTCCGCGTCCTCGAACACGAACGCCGCGAACTCGCGGACGCTGCCGGGCGACGTGAACGGGTACTCCGTGATCAGGACGAACGTTCGCCGCCGGGCGTCATATTGGTACGTGAAGAGCAGGGCCTCCATGATGTTGTCGAGCGCCGCCCGCGGGTCGCGCATCGGCTCCATCGCGGTCAGTCCCGCGGGCCAGCCAGCGACGGGAACGGGAACCGGAACTCGAACCTCTCGTTGGTCCTGGAATCCCGGTACTCCCACGTCGAGGGGGCGACCTCCTTGGCCGTCGACCCTCTTGTGTAGCCCTCGAGTGCGCCGTAGGTGATCGCCACCCCGCCGAAGTTGGGGCCGAACCACAGTTCGACCCACTGCCGACCCGAAGCGAGGACCTTCTGGTCGACGTTCTGAACCACCATGCCGCCAGGTCCGACGATTTGGTAGGCGTCGTAGTTCTTCTGATACGGCTCGTAGTCACCCTGGAGCCGCTCGAAATCGGCGTCCTGAAAGACAAAAGCAGAGAACTCGCGGATGCTGCCCGGGCTCGTGAACGGATAATCGGTGATGAAGATGAACCTTCGACGCGCGGCCTCATAGCGATAGGTGAGGACGAAGGACTCCATGACGTTGTCCAGAGCGTCTCGCGGATCGCTCATGGGTACCATCGACTCTCCTTAGGGCCAGGGACCCTCGTACATGATGTGGGTCAGTTCGCGGACTTGTGGGTGGTCCGCCGCCACCGGCCGGCCATCGACGTCAAGGAAAAGCTTATCGGCGTCGCCTCCGGTCGGCGACGACTGTGCCGACTGCCAGCGGATGTAGCCGTTGGCTTGCCGTGACCAGCGGGCCTTTGACGGGGATTCGCCGGTCGGACGCATGAAGCGGAACCGTTCGACCCCGTTCTCATCGCGCCAGATGAACCCCTCGTTCTTTCTGGTGGGCACCTCCTGCCAGTGCCGCGGGCGCTGCCGGCGCAGGGACCGGATCGATACACCCCGGAGCGACCGCACCGGGAACGGAGTGGCGTTGGGATGTCTCAGTCGGTTGTTCGGCAAGCCGAGGTTCGTCAGGTTCGCACCCGGGCGCAGAAGGTCACCGAGCGGACCGAACACGCCACGGGCAGAGCCACCTCTGCCTTGGCGCTTCAGCCGGCGCAGTTTTCCTTTAACCATTGAGCAGCGCGTCCATGGCCAGGCTGAACAGCTGGTCCAGGATCATCGATGTGATGATCTTGAAGAGGGGTATCTGGGCCAGCGACGCGCCGAAGGTCACCGCTGCCGTGGCGATCGCCTGGGCTATCTGGATCGCCAGGATGACCAGCTGGACGATCACGTTGATCTTCAGGGCCAGCACCACACCCGCGGCGACCATCAGGCCGAGGCCGACGCCCTGGGCCGCGGTGGCGCCGTCGGACAGGTTGTTGATCGGGGCGTCCGGCGCCGACCAGCGGGACTCGAACGCCGCGACCGCTTCGCCGCTGTTGGCGGCCAGCACCGCCGCGCCCTGGCCGCCCGCGTCGGCGCTGATCGTGGCGACCGTGCCGCTCAATTCCAGCCAGTGCTGGGCCATCTCGAACAGCTTTTCCTCGTCGGCCTCCGGCCACGTGTAGCCGAGCATGCCGAGCAGCGAGACCAGCTCGCCGGGAAGCTGCAGGCCCACCCGTCAACCACCACCGAGCAGGTTCTGCAGGCGGGCCATCCGGTCGGCGATCTCGGTCTCGGCGGCCTCGAAGCTGTCCGCCATCGTGTGCAGGCCGTGTGCGAACTCGCCGAGCAGCTCGCCGTTGCTCTCGAAGCAGCTCATCGCGAGGTCGTGGATGCCGAGGTAGAGCTCGCCGATCAGCGTGCCGAGGTCGTCGGTGCCCCACGGCTGGCCGTACGCCGTGATGGTGTTCTCGAACTGCTCGAGCGCGTCACCGAACCGGTCGACCAGGTTGTCGAGGCCCTCCGCGCTGGTGCGCAGTGAACCCGGCTCGACCTGGAAACCCGACATGCCACCTAACCCCGTTGCTTGAGCGCTGCCATGACCTCGCTGATCGACTGCGTGTAGCGCGCCATCTGGTGGGCGCTCTGGTTCTGCAGCTCCTCGAGCTGCCGGGCGAGCGCGGCCGGATCGGGCAGGGCGGCCGCCTCGGGTGTCGCCGTGACGTCGGCTTCGGCGAGTGCGGCGTTGACCGCCGCACGGACCTGTGCGGCGAACTCCGCCGGCGGCAAGCGCATCGCGCGGGGGTCGACGACCAGGTCGGACACCCGGCCGGCCTCGGCGGTGGCTTGGATCAGCCCGTCCGCCGCCACGCCCGTGCCCGTCGCCGGTGCGCTGTCGGGTGTGGCCTCGCTCAGCGCCTGTCGAGCCGCGCTGAGTGCCTGGTCGAACTCGGCCGACGTCATTCCCACCCCCACGGGCGTCGATGTCCGATGCTATCGAGGGCGGCAAGGGTACGCGACCCCTGCCGCCCCCGGGCGATGCTCAGACCAGGCCGCCCATGGCCGGGTCGGTGAAGCTGTCCTCGCCGTTCTCCAGGTGACCGGCGATGCGCTGCACGACCGCGCCGTCCACGGAGACGGTCAGGTCGTACCAGCCGTGGTTGTGCTTGAGCGCCCACTCCCGGCGCTCCTTCTCACCGGCCCGCAGCGAGAACGACACCTGCTTGCCGCGGTACCCGTCGCGGACCGTGACCGACACCCGCTCGCGGCCGTGGTTGACGAAGGCGACCTGGAGCTCCAGGCGACGCTCGTCGTACGAGGTGGCGACCGAGAGGTCGGTGTCGCCGGCGAACCGGCGGAAGAAGCCGTTCGGCCCGTGCACCGAAAGGTCGGCGCCGGCTGGCCAGCTGTCGGTCAGGTACTTGTCCGGTTCGACGGTGTACGACCGCGGCGCCGCCGTGCTGCCGGCCTCGCGGACCTGGAAGACCGCGGTCGCGGCGCCGGTGTTGCGGAACTCCAGCCGCAGCCCCGTGCCGTTGCGGTCCGCCTCGACGTCCAGGGTGTACGGCAGCGCCCGGGCCGGCTTCACGCCCTTCTCCTGGCGCGGCACCGCCTGGTCGACCGGCGGCACCGGCACCTGGTCGGGGAACCGGATCAGGTTGTCGGGCTTGAAGTCGTCGGTGTCGGGCAACTTGACGGACCTTGACCGGTTCGGCGTCCTGAAGTCGAACGCGGACGTCAGGTCGCCGACGACGGCCCGCCGCCACGGAGTGATGTTGGATTCGACCAGGTCACGGTTGCGCCGGGCAAACCGGGCCTCCATGAACCGGATCAGCGACGTGTGGTCGAACAGCTGCGAGTTGACCCAGCCGCCCCGGGTCCACGGCGACACGATCACCATCGGGACGCGCATGCCCAGGCCGTAGGGGCCGGCGCGGTTGCCCGAGTCACCGGGGAAGATCTCGTTGACGGTCGACACCGTCGACAGGCCGTGCGCGCGGGTCTGCGGCGGGGTCGGTGGCGGCAGGTGGTCGAAGAAGCCACCCTCCTCGTCGTACGTGATGAAGAGGGCCATCTTGCTCCACACCTCGGGGTGCGCGGCAAGGATGTCGATGACCTGCGAGACGTACCAGGCGCCGAAGCCCGGCTCCCAGTTCGGGTGCTCGGTGTAGGCCTCCGGCGCGACGATCCAGGACACCTGCGGCAGCCGGCCATTCTCCACATCGGACCGGAAGTCGGCGAGCAGACGCAGCGGGTCGCGGCCGAGCTTGTTCACCTCGGTGCCCTGCTTCGCCTTGTCCGCCAGCGGCGTGCCGGGCTGGGCGTTCTGGTACTGGTGGAAGTAGAGCAGGGAGTTATCACCGTAGTTGCCGATGTAGGGGTCGCTGGTCCAGCCCCAGAAGCCCGCGGCGGTCAGCCCGAGCCCGACGTCCTGGTAGATGCGCCAGGAGATGCCGTTGCGCTCCAACCGTTCCGGGTACGTCGACCAGTCGTACCCGGCCTCGGCGTTGGTGATGACCGGTCCACCGGCCTTGCCGTCGTTGCCGACCCAGCCGGACCACATGTGGTAGCGGTTGGGGTCGGTCGGGCCGAGCAGCGAGCAGTGGTAGTTGTCGCAGACGGTGAAGGCGTCCGCGAGCGCGAACTGGTAGGGCAGGTCGCCGCGGGTGTGGTAGGTCATCGCGCTGACGCCCTTGTTGGGCACCCACCGGTCGTGGCGGCCCTCGTTCCAGGCGGCGTGCCCGTCGTTCCAGCCGTGCGGCGGGTCGGGCAGGAAGGTCTGGCCGAGGTCGGGCACGTCGGGCCGGAACGGCAGCAGCTCGCCGGCGCCGTTGGGCTGGTGGAACACGCTCCTGCCCGACGGCAGCGTGACCGGGTGGGGGTCGGCGAAGCCGCGTACGCCACGCAGCGTGCCGAAGTAGTGGTCGAACGACCGGTTCTCCTGCATCAGGAAGATGACGTGCTCGACGTCGGCGACTGAACCGGTTCGGTTGTTGGCTGGGATCGCGACGGCCTTGTCGAGCCCGGCCGGGAGTGCCGCGCCTACCGCCGGTGCTCCGACCATCTTGAGGAATGAACGGCGATCGAGTGCGCCCATGGCTCTGCCCTCCCCATCGGGGTACGTGCTGGGTTATGGCGTGGGGGAAGTTATGCGCACGAAGTGGACGGTAGGTGGCCGGCGAACGGCGCTTCCGGTGCCAGGCGACAACGTTCACGGCTGACGAACGCGTGTACGAGGTATGCCCGACGAGCATGAGCGGCGGCGTGCCGATGGCACGGTGCAGGGGACGTGGCACTTCCTGAGCCGGCAGTGTGGGCTGCCCAGCTACGTCGTGCGGTGTCTCGAGGACGGCCGGTCGTTCAGCGCGTCCATGGTGGAGGAGACCGGGCGGATCATCCTCGGCCGGTCCGGCGGCTACCTGCGCCGGGTCAACGGGCGGGAGGCCTTCGCGGACCGCACCTCGGCCCTGGTCATCCGGCCGGGCGACGAACTGCGGGTGGCCCATCCGCTGGGTTGCGGCGACACGTACACCGTGGTCGAACTCGCTCCCGGCGACGTCAACCGGTTCACCTCCGACGAGCGTTGGCTGAGCGGGCCCGCCTGGGACGGCGTCGTGGACGACCGGGTCGACCTGGCACACCGTGGGCTCGAGGCGGCGAGCCGCCGGGGGATGGACGCGTTCGAGGCCGCGGAACGGACGTTGCGCCTGGTCGACGCTGTGCTCGCGGCGGCGCGCCACGTTGCTCCCGATGACCTCGACCGGGCGGCCGGGCGACGGCCCGCGACCGAGGCCGCCCACCGCAAACTGGTCTACCGGGCGCGGGAGGTGCTGGTCGAGGAGGGTTTCACGCTCGGGCTGACCGAGGTCGCCGCGAAGGTGAACTGCTCGCCGCACCACCTGAGCCGGGTGTTCAACCGGGTCACGGGACAGAGCCTGACCGCGCACCGGCACCGGTTGCGGCTGCAGGCGGTGCTCGACGCGATCGCCGATGGCGAGCAGGACCTGCGGACGATCGCCGCGGTGTACGGCTTCGCCGACCAGGCGCACCTGACTCGGGTGGTGCGCGGGCGGCTCGGGCGGTCGCCGTCGGCGATCAGGGCGTTGCTGTCGGGTGGTGGCGCCGAATCGAGCACCGATGTTCAACGCCGGTCGTGAGGTGCGCGGCGAGCATGACCTCCACATGACACGCAACGTGCGAATGAGGAGGGACCATGAGGGTACGACCGTCGCTCGCCGCGGCGCTCGTCCTGTTGACCGTGTTGGTCGCCGGCGCACCGGCGGCGGCCGCCACCCGGCACGAACCCCGGTTGACCAACTCCGGGCCCTGCCCGGGCGTCACCGACTTCACCTGCTCCGAGTTGATCGTTCCGCTTGACCGGTCAAGGCGGGTCCGTGGCGACCTGACCCTGCAGGTGGCGGTGGCTGGCAACACGCACGCGCCCCGCGGCACGCTGCTGTTCCTGACCGGCGGGCCGGGCCAGCCGGGGGTCAGCTTCATGCCGACGATCCGGCAGCGGCTGGCGCCGGTGCTCGCCGACTACCGGCTCGTGATGCTCGACCAGCGTGGGACCGGGCCCAACGGCATCGACTGCCCGAAGCTGCAGGCCGAGGTGGGGTCGTCGGACGTCACGCCGCCGTCGCCGGGTGCGGTGCAGGAGTGCGCGGACCTGCTCGGTCCGGCGCGCCACTTCTACACGACCGCCGACACGGTGGCGGACCTGGAGGATCTGCGGGCGGCGCTGCGGGTGCCGCGGTGGACCCTGGACGGTGTGTCGTACGGGTCGTTCGTGGCGATCCAGTACGGCCTGACGCATCCGCAGCGCGTCGAGCGGATGGTGCTGGACTCGGTGGTGCCGCAGCGGGGCGTGCCGGCGCTGTACCGGGAGGCGCTGGCCCGCAGCGCGTACGTCCTGCGGACGGCGTGCGCGGAGCAGAACTGCGGCTTCGACCCGGCAGCCGACCTGGCCACGGTGGTGAACCGGTACGGCAACGGCGTCGACGTGTTCAACTTTCTGGTCATCGCGTCCATCGTGGACCCGAAGCTGACCGGTTCGGCCTTCTTCCCGGTGCTGCCGTTCCTCCACCTGGCCGCGCAGGGCGAAACCGGTCCGCTGGACTCGGCGGTGGAGGCGCTGCGCAGCGACGGTGCTCCGTACCAGGCGTTCAGCTCAGGCCTCCACGCCGCGACCTTCTGCGCGGACGTCGACGAACTGCCGTGGGTCACTCCCCGCGCGCCGTTGTCGGTCCGGGAGAGGGCCACGGCGCGGGTGGTGGCGAAGCTGCCGGCGACGTCGACGTGGCCGTTCCCGACGGAGGTGGCCGGCGCACAGGGCATCGTCGCGACCTGCGAGTCCTGGCCGCCGAGCCGGCCCAACGCCGAGCCACCGCTGAGCCGGCTGACGATGCCGGTGCTGCTGCTGGCCGGCGACCGCGACCTGTCGACGCCGCTGCCGTGGGCGCAGGAGCAGGCCCGCCAGACACCCCGGGGTGAGCTGGTGGTCGTGCCGGGCATGGGCCACTCGATCCAGGGCCGCAACCCGATCGGCGACGCCGCGGTGCAGCGCTTCCTGCTGAACTGAACCGGTTGCCCGCGCGGCCCACAGCCGCGCGGGCAACCTTCGTTCACCAACGTGAACCGATCCGGCGCATGGTGATCGTGCTGATGTCGACGCCTTCCGGTTGGGTCAGGGCCCAGACGATCGCGCCCGCGACCTGGTCGGCGGTCAGGTAGCCGCCCGGCCGGTCGGCCGGCGCGCCGCCGATCGGTTCGAAGAAGTCGGTCTCCGTGCCGCCGGGCGAGACCAGCGTGACGCCGACGCCCTGGTCGGTGACCAGCATGCGGGTGTTGCCGGCCAGCCCGGTCAGCGCCCACTTCGTCGCGCCGTAGACGTTGCCGGGTGAGTGCAGGACACCCGCGACGCTGCCGACCAGCACGATCCGGCCGCGGGCGGCGGTCAGGTGCGGCAGCGCCGTGCGGATCAGCGTCGCCGGGCCCAGCACGTTGGTGAGCACCATGTCGCGCCAGGCCTCGGGGTCGCCGTCGTCGAGGCCGTCGTGGGTCGCGTACCCCGCGTTGGCGACGATGTTGTCGAGTCGGCCGAACTTCGCCACCGTGCTGTCGACGGCGGCCCGCACCTCGGCGGGCACACCGCTGTCGGAGACGAGGGTCAGGGCCGCCGGGTGCTCGCTGCCGAACCGGTCGAGCTTGTCGGCCCGCCGGCCGGTGACGGCGACGTGGTGCCCGAGGGCCAGCAGCTGGCGAGCGGTGGCGGCGCCGATGCCGGCGGACCCTCCAGTGATCAGGGTGACTGTCATGGCCCGGACCATAGGAGCTGGAGCGGGCTCTAGCTCAAGGGTTAACCTGCGGTTCATGGCGTACGGCATCGGCGAGGTCGCGCTCCGCACCGGGTTGAGCGTGCACGCGCTGCGTTACTACGAGCGCGAGGGCCTGTTCACCGGCCCGATCGTCCGGGACGGCGGCGGGCGGCGGGTCTACTCCGACGACGACATCGAGTGGGTCGAACTGTGCGCGCGGCTGCGGGAGTCGGGCATGCCGCTCGAGGCGATCCGGACGTACGCCGATCTGGTCCGCGAAGGTCCCGGCAACGAGCCCGACCGGCTGGCGCTGCTGCGCGCACATCAGGAACGGATCGAGGCGCAGATGGAAGCGCTGTCGGTCGGCCTGAGCATGATCAGCTACAAGGTCCGCGTGTACGAGAAACGCCTGGCCGAGGGCACCGCGTCGCAGCTGTGGACGGGGCGTGCAGGTTCGGACGATTAAACACGAAAAGGCCCACATCACGGTACGTTGGCGCCATGGCCGACGGCTCGCCCGACACCCCGACGTCGAAGGCCACCGTGCCTACTCCGTCCGAGGTTCGCCGCGCGTACCAGGAGGAGCTCCAGCCCGGCGAACGCTCCGTGCTCTGGTCGTGGCTGGGCTTCACGGTCACCTTCGCCGCGGTCCGGGCGATCACCTACAGCATCCGCAGCGGCGGCACGCGATTTCACAACGTGAGCATCGGCGGCATCCACCTCCACCACTACATGTGGGGCATCGGCATGGTCAGCGCGGTGGGCGGCCTCGCGGTGGCCGGCTGCGAACGCAAGCGCCGCCACCCGCTGACCGGCGTGGTCTACGGCTCGGGCCTGGCGCTGATCGTCGACGAGTTCGCCCTGCTCCTGGATCTGAAGGACGTCTACTGGGCGAGCCAGGGCCGCGTCTCGGTCGACCTCGGTGTCGGGATGGTCGCCCTGGGCGGCACGGGCCTCAGCATCCGCCCGATCCTGTCGCGCCTGGCCCGCGACCGCGGCCTCACCCGCCGCTGAGCCGCACCGCTTAAACCGGTTGAGTCGTAGGGACCTCGCGGTCATTCTCAGATGATGCGGGTGACGTTCGATCGGCCTCCGGACCATGTGTGGGGCTCGATTCTGATCGAGCGTGACGACCGCGTCGTCTACCGCATGAGCGCGGGCCCCATCACCGCCGATCTGCCGCACGACCTGGTCCATTTCACGGTCGAGGACGCGATGCGCGTCGCCGACGGGATCTGGGGTGCGATCGCCGGCGGTGTGGTGTTCAAGAGCATGACCCATCAGTCCGGACGGCGGCCGCCGCACGCGGCGGAGCGGTCGGTCGCGTTGATCCGCGAATACCGCGACCGCATCCAGCACGCCGAGCTTCTCGGCGGCTTCGTCGAAGCGGTGGTGACGCAACCGGGCGCCGACGTCGCCAAGCTCACCGCGCAGTGGTTCGCGACGAGGCCCGCGGAAGCCCCGCCGCCGGAGGCGGTGCGCGCTGCGGTGGCAGCGCTCGAAGCCGCGGCGGAGCGTTGGCGCGCGGTTCCGATCGGCGGCAACCTGACGCTCGACTGGCCCGCACACCGCAAGGTTCGCCCGCCCCGCACAGCCCGGCGTTGATCGCTTGCCCTCGACCCAGGCGCCAAAGGCGCCCATCACGGATCAGCGTTTGACAAAAGCCTCGATTTTCTCGAACGCGGGCGTACCGGCATCGCGGAGTTAGGCTCCGAAAGGGGCGGGTCGCCTCCGGACGCCAGAGATGGGAGGCGTGCGCCATGCCTACAGCGACTTCTGCGGGGACTATCGACGTCGGGGGAGACCTCACGGTCAACCGGTTCGGGTTCGGGGCCATGCGGATCACGGGCCCGGGCATCTGGGGGCCACCTGCCAGCAAGAGCGATGCCATCGCGACCCTGCGGCGGGCCGTCGACGAGGACATCAACTTCATCGACACCGCCGACACCTACGGGCCGAACGTCAGCGAGGAGCTGATCGCTGAAGCGCTTTACCCGTACCCCGATGATCTGGTCATCACGACCAAGGCCGGCATGTACCGCACCGGGCCCGACGACGGGGAGGCGGACGGGTTCTGGCCGAAGGACGGCCGGCCCGAGCACATCATCGAGGCCTGCGAAGGCTCGCTGCGGCGGCTGCGGCTCGAGCAGATCCCGCTCTTCCAGTTCCACAAGACGGACCCGAAGGTGCCGTTCGAGGAGTCGATGAGCGCCCTCGTCCAGCTCAAGGAGCAGGGCAAGGTGCAGCACGTCGGTGTGTCCAATGTGACTGAGGAGCAGATCCGGATCGCGCAGCGGATGGTACCGATCGTGTCGGTGCAGAACCGGTACAGCATCGACGTGCGCGAGTCCGAGACCATCGTCGACCTGTGCGAGCAGGAGCAGATGGTGTTCATCCCGTGGGCACCGATCATCGGCGCGGACGACATCCCGGCGCTGCGGGAGATCGCCGAACGGCACTCCGCCACCGCCCGGCAGGTTTCGCTCGCCTGGCTGCTCGGTCGGTCGCCGGCGATGCTGCCGATCCCGGGCACGAGCGACCCATCCCACCTCGACGACAACCTCGCCGCCGTCGACCTCGACCTGAGCCAGGCCGAGATCGCCACACTCACCAACCTCGGCGGCTGAGCGCGGGATTAGGCTCCAGGAGAACCAGGAGGCGAACGCCTGTCGCATTCGCCTCCGGCGTCTGATTGGAGCGCTGCATCATGCCCAACGCCACCTCCGCGGGGACGATCGACGTCGGCGGGGACCTCACTGTCAACCGGTTCGGCTACGGCGCCATGCGCATCACCGGGCCGGGCATCTGGGGACCGCCGGCCGACAAGGACCAGGCCATCGCCGTGTTGCGTGGCGTGGTCGACGCCGGCATCAACTTCATCGACACCGCGGACTCGTACGGCCCGAACGTCAGCGAGGAACTGATCGCCGAAGCGCTCCACCCGTACCCGGAAGATCTGGTCATCGCCACCAAGGGTGGCCTGCTCCGCCCTGAACCGTTCGTGGGCTGGCCCGCCGACGGCCGCCCGGAGCACCTGCGCGAGGTGTGCGAGGGCTCGCTCCGCCGGCTCCGGATCGAGCAGATCCCGCTCTACCAGTTCCACCGGCCGGACCCGAAGGTGCCGTTCGAGGACTCGATCGGTGAACTGGTCAAGCTCAAGGACGAGGGCAAGATCCGGCACATCGGCCTGTCGAACGTCAACGAGGAGCAGATCCGCGCGGCGCAGCGGCTGACCCCGATCGTCTCGATCCAGAACCGCTACAACGTCGACGACCGCGCGTCGGAGACGATCGTCGACCTGTGCGAGCAGGAGTCGATGGTGTTCCTGCCGTGGGCGCCGATCCAGGACCTCGACAAGAACCCGACGATCCACGAGATCGCCGAGCGGCACTCCGCCTCGGCCCGCCAGGTCGTGCTGGCCTGGCTCCTCGGCCGCTCGCCGGCGATGCTGCCCATCCCGGGCACGGGTGACCTCGAGCACCTGGAGGACAACCTGGCCGCCCTGGACCTCAAGCTGTCGCAGGCCGAGATCGCCAGCCTGACCCGGGCCTGACGCCTGGGCGCCCCTGGGGCCGCAGTGTGCCCCAGGGCCTCAGGCGTCGATCAGCTCGACACTCAGCGTGGCGACGTCGCCGGCATCGAGGCCCTCGGCCCGCCGCACGGCCTTCTTCAGCGGCAGGACATAACACCCGCTCGCGCTGTCGGGGAACACCGATGTGCGCCAGGCGCTACGACCGAGTGCGACGTTGACCCGCACCGAGCCGAAACCGCGCCGAATGCCACCGGTGCGGTCGCGGATCTCGGCGGACGCGTCGACCGGCAGCGTGACGAACACCCAGCTGTCGTCGCGCCGGGCCGCCCACAGCCACAGCTCGGCGTCGAAAGAGAACCTCACCAGACCAGCATCACACCTGGCTACGACAGTTCTGCCGCCGCAGGGACGCGGAGCTAGGGTCGGGGTATGAGACATGTGACGCTCGGTGACGCGCTCGACGTCGCCCGCCTCGGCCTGGGTTGCATGGGCATGTCGGCGTACTACGAGGGCTTCGGCGACGACGACGAGTCGGTACGCACCATCCGGCGCGCCGCGGAGCTCGGCATCACGATGCTCGACACGGCTGAGGTCTACGGGCCGTTCATCAACGAGGAGCTGGTGCGGCGGGCGGTAGCGGCGAACCGTGACGACTACGTGATCGCCACCAAGTTCGGCCAGCTCACGCACCGTGCCGGGCCCGCGACGCGTAAGCTCGACAGCTCACCCTCGAACATCCGGATCGCCGTGGAGGGCTCGCTGCGGCGGCTCGGCACCGACCGGATCGACCTGCTCTACCAGCACCGGGTGGACCCGACCACACCGATCGAGGAAACTGTCGGCGCGATGGCCGAGTTGGTGGCCGAGGGCAAGGTGCTCCACATCGGACTTTCCGAGGCCGGGCCTTCGACCATTCGCCGCGCGCACGCGACACACCCGGTCGCCGCGTTGCAGTCCGAGTACTCATTGTGGACCCGCGACCTCGAGGACGAGGTGCTGCCGCTGCTCCGCGAGCTCGGCATCGGCCTGGTCGCCTACTCGCCGCTCGGCCGTGGCTTCCTTACCGGTCGCTTCACCAAGCCTGACGACGTGCGCAGTGACGACTTCCGTGCCACGTTGCCGCGGTTCAGTGCCGCGAACTTCGCGGAGAACATGAAGATCGTCGAGGAGGTACGGGCGGTGGCGGCCGAGGTCTCCGCCACTCCCGCGCAGGTCGCCATCGCTTGGGTGCTCGCACAGGGTCCGGACATCGTGCCGATCCCGGGCACGACCCAGGTGGGGCGTCTGGAGGAGAACGCGGCCGCCGAGTCCCTCACGCTGACGGCGGCGCAGCTCGACCGGCTGAGCGCGATCCGGCCGCCGGTCGGTGACCGCTACGCCGACATGACCCCGATCGGGCGGTAGGGCTCGTCGGCTCGCTCAGGGCGGACGGCGGCAACGCCGGCCTCGCCTTGTTCACTCCTCCGCGCGCCGCTCCCGGGCCCGGCGTTTCCCCTCGTGCATCGCGACCACGCGAGCGATCGGGATCGTGTGCCCCTCCTCGACCAGCCCTGGATCGAGCCCCTGCGGCTCCGGCATGAGCTCAGCCCACGGATCGCTGTCCCCGAGCGCCGCCACGGCCGTATGAACCGTGTAATCACCCGGCACCGCGGCCTCCAACGCATCCCACGGCAGCGGGAACGACACCGGAACCCCGGGCCGCAGACGTGGGCTGTAGGCGGCGACCACCGTCGCCCCGCCGGCCCGAGTCGAGTCGAGGAAGACCTTCCCGTCCCGCTGCTCGACGATGAAGGCGGTCGTCGCCAGCGCGGGGTCCAGCCGCTCGGCCCGTGCCGCGATCGCCCGGGTCGCGGCCGCCACGTCGTCGTGCGCCTGCCCCGGGGCCAGCGGCACGAAGACGTGCGCTCCCTTGGCGCCGCTGGTCTTCGGGGCACCGGCCATCCCGCACGACGACAGCACCTCACGGACCAGCAGCGCCGCCTGCGCCGCCAGGCGGAAAGCACCTCCGGCCGGCGGGTCGAGGTCGAGGATCAGATGCGTCGGGTGCGCCCAGTCGTCGCTGACCGCCAACCCCGGGTGATATTCGACCGCCCGCTGGTTGGCGAACCAGATCAGCGTCCGCCGGTCGTTGCACAGCCCGTAACTGACCATCCGCCGGGACCGGTCGGCCCAAACGTCGGCGCGGGCGACCCAGTCCGGCGTGTACTTGGGCAGGTTCTTCTGCATGAACGGCGGCTGACCAGGGCGTACCCGGATGACCGAAAGGGGCCGGTCGCGCAGCGCCGGAATGATCCGCCCGTGCACGGCGTCGAGGTAGTCGACCAGGTCGCGCTTGGTCGCACCGGCGCCGTCGAACAGCTCCTGGTCGAGGTTGGTCAGTGGCACTCCGTCGCGCTCTTCACCAGCCATGCGCCCTATGTTTCCACGACGGCGCGCCGGCGGTACGCACCCCGGCACCCGGGTGGCGCGCCGAGCCGCCTCGACCAGAACGGGCGGCGGTCGTTCGGCCGGCCAATCCCACGTCAACGTGACGATGCTGTCCGAAGTGGACAGGTCCGTTTGTACGCGGCAACGGTCGCCAGAGCCGCGCCCACGGTCGCCGCGCTGAACACGGCGATAACACCGGCTCGGGGCGGTCGGCCCGCATCGACCGGGCCAGCGGGATGCCGATCGTCGCCGGCGGCGCGGATGAACGAGGTCATGAACCGCACAACCTGACCATCCGCGCCGCCGCCGGTGCCGGACGATGGCGGAACGCGCCAGCCGGCTGGCCGAACCCGCCTGCGTCAGTCCGATGGTGGGGCGTGCAGGACCCAACGCAGGGTGAGGCCGGCGATGTAGGCCAGGCCGAAGGCGGCGAGTTGCCAGAGGGCGTCGTGGCCGCGCCACGACAGCATGCCCATGTCGCCCGCGATGAAGCCGACGAACAAGAAGTAGGTGATCACCGCCAGGCCGAGGCTGTAGCGCCAGTCCGGGATGAGCACCGCGCCGACGACGGCGGTGGCCGCGAGCCCGGCGAGGCCGAGCGTCAGGGGCGCCGAGGCCAGCATGATCGTGAGTACGACGGCCGCGACGGAGCCGATTCCCAGCTCGATGCCGGGGGTCACCCGGGGGGTCGTCGGGTGCCGAGTTGTTGCCATGTGCCCAGCTCAGCGCGGGCGCGAACGGCCATCCACGATCTTGACGGCTTCGCTATGCGCGGTGCGCACCTCTTGACGTACCCCTGATCTGTGCCTCGCTTCACATTCTAAAAACTTTCGTGTCGTGCAAGATCATCAGGTATGGTCTTCGCATGAGCACCGCTCCCGCGCTCGGCCGTCGCGACCGGAAGAAGCTGGCGACCCGCGCCGCGCTCTCCGCCGCCGCGCTGCGCCTGGTGGCGGAGCACGGGCTCGACAACGTGACGGTGGAGCAGATCAGCGAGGCGTGCGACGTCTCGTCGCGCACATTCTTCAACTACTTCGCGAGCAAGGACGAAGCCCTGCTCGGCGGCGACACGGAGATCGGGCACGCGCTGGAGCTGTTCCGCTCGCTGCCAGCCAGCACAAGCCTGGTCGAGGCGATGCGGCTGGCCTTCATCCCGGTGATCCACCAGATGGAGGACCACCGGGAGACGGTCGCGCTGCGGATGCGAGTGGTCTCCGAGAACCCGCAGCTACTCCCGCGCCTGCTCGCGACGAGCGTCGAGTCCGAGATGGCGGTCGCGGCCGCGGTCGCCGACCGTTTGGGGCTGCCCGCCGACGACCCGTTCCCGGCCGTAGCGGCCGCGGTCACAGGTGCGGCGTTCCGGGTCGCCCTGATGAGGTGGGCCAACGAGGACCCGAGCGCAGGGCCGGCGACGCTGGCGAAGTTGGTGGACGCGGCCTTCGACATGGTGGCAAGCGGCCTGGCCGAACCAACAACCGCCGGAGGTGACGCCTAGTGGATCATGACGGCACGGCCGCTCTGCCCGCGGCGGCGACTCTGCCGGGATCGGTTTCATCGGGACCGACCTCGCGCAGGCGTAAGACGGGCGGTGCGGTCCGCCGGCGGGCCGGAACCGCCGTCCAACGAACCGGGCACGATCGTCGCGGCATCGATGGAAGCCGGATTCCGTTGGTGACGACGTTCGTTGGATCGGATCAGCGGACGTGGCCCTAATCAGCCGGACGCGATCGCTCGGCGGTTCGCGACACTGACGGCCGGCTTCCGCGGGTGACGACGTCCGCCGAACCGGGTCGGTGGACATCGGAACCTTGCGAGCCGGGCGTTGCTGCGGCGGTTTGCGGACCTGATGGTCGGCTCCGTTGGTGACGACGTCCACCCAACCGGTCGGGTGGACATTAGAACCTCGCGAGCCGGGCGTTGTTTTTGGTGGTTCGCGGACCTGATGGTCGGCTGCGTTGGTGACGACATCCGCTGACCGGGTTGGTGGACATCGGAACCTTGCGACCCGGGCGTTGCTTTGGCGGTTCGCGGACCTGATGGTCGGCTCCGTTGGTGACGACGTCCGCTGAACTGGGTCGGTGGACATAAGGAACCTCGCGAGCAGACCGCTGCTTCGGCGGTTTGCGGACCTGATGGTCGGTGTCCGTTGGCGCCGGCGTCCGTGGACCGGATCAGCGGACACCAGAAGCCCGTCGCCTCGCTGAAGGAGCCAGTCAGGCGCCTGCGGGGGAGATGCCTCCCGGGGCGTCAGCAGAACCGGTATTCGCGACAAGTAACCGCCCACCCCACGACGTCGGCCTCGCGGCACACATCACGAACGAGACCCAGAAACCCCACCACACCACAGCTGCACGGCACATCCCTCCAGTAAGGACACTTGATGACCACCGACGTCACCACCTCGTCCACGTCGCACCCGCCTGAGCCGCCGCCAGAAGCCGCTGACACCTCGCCCGCGCGGATGTCCCGGCGTGAGGTACTCCAAGCCCTCTCCGGCCTGATGGTCGGCCTCTTCGTCTCGATCCTCGCCTCGACCATCGTCGGCAACGCGCTGCCGCGGATCATCGCCGATCTGGACGGCAGCCAGTCCGTCTACACCTGGATCGTCACGACGGAGCTCCTCGCGATGACCGCGACCGTGCCGCTCTGGGGCAAGATGGCCGACCTCTACAGCCGCAAGCTGCTGATCCAGCTGTCGCTCGGCCTGTTCGTCGCCGGGTCGCTGATCGCGGGCTTCACGCCCAACGTCGAGGTACTCATCGTCAGCCGCGTCGTCCAAGGCGTCGGCGCCGGCGGCATGACCGCGCTCGCGATGATCGTGATGGCGGCGATGATCCCGCCGCGGGAGCTGGGCCGCTACTCCGGCATCTTCGGTGCCGTCTTCGGCGTCGGCACGATCGCGGGCCCGCTGATCGGTGGCGTACTCGTCGACACCAGCTGGCTCGGCTGGCGCTGGTGCTTCCTGCTCGGCGTACCCTTCACCCTCCTCTCGATCTTCCTTCTGCAGCGCACGTTGCACCTGCCGGTCGTACGCCGCCAAGTGAAAATCGACTGGCTCGGTGCCCTGCTGATCACCGCGGGCGTCTCCACGCTGCTGATCTGGTCGACCCTCGCGGGCAGCAAGTTCGCCTGGGGTTCGTGGCAGACAGCGGTCCTCGTGGCGGGCGGCGTCGTGATCCTGGCGCTCGCCGTGTTCGTCGAGTCGCGCGCCGCGGAGCCGATCATCCCGCTCGACATCTTCCGCAACCGCACGGTCTCGCTCGCGACGGTCGCCTCGATCCTGGTCGGCGTGGCGATGTTCGGCGGCACGGTCTTCCTGGCCCAGTACTTCCAGGTCTCCCTGGGCAAGTCCCCGACCGTCGCGGGCCTGATGAGCCTGCCGCTGATCTTCGGCCTGCTGGTCTCCTCCACTGTGGCCGGTCAGCTGATCACGAAGCACGGCCGCTGGAAGGCGTACCTCGTAGCCGGCGCCCTCACCATGACCGTCGGCATGCTCCTGCTCGGCACGATCGGCGCCGACACGAGCGTGGTGCTGATCTCGGTCTTCATGGCCGTGCTGGGCATCGGCGTCGGCATGCTGATGCAGAACCTGGTGCTGGCGGCCCAGAACGACGTGCCCGCCAACGAGTTGGGCGCGGCGACGTCGGTCCTGACGTTCTTCCGCAGCATGGGCGGCGCGATCGGCGTCAGCGCCCTGGGCGCGGTCCTCGCCAACAAGGTGACGAGCGGCCTCACGGAGAAGCTCGGCGCCCCGGCGGGCGGCGGCTCAGGCACCGCCGCGGTCCCGGACCTGACCACACTCCCGGAACCGGTCCGCCAGATCATCGCGGACGTCTACGGCTCGGCAACAGCGGAGCTCTTCCTGATCGGCGCCCCGATCGCCTTCCTGGCGGTGATCGCGGTCCTGTTCATCAAGGAGAAGCCACTGTCCACTTTGAGCGGCGACGAACGCCTGGCCGCGGAGACGACCGTGGCGCACTGAACCGGTTCGGCAGAAGGGCGCTCCCCTGGCGGGGGCGCCTTTCTTTTTGTCCCGGGTCCGCGGTGGTCCAGACCGTCGCTCCCGCCGGACCGCCACGCCCGCCGCTGGTCGCGCCCGCCCGATCCGCATGCCCGTCCGGCCGGACGACTCGTCGCGGATGTCGGCGATGCCGGCGATCTTGCCCTCGCGGATCAGCTCCGCGATGC
>NZ_JBFAIU010000036.1:0-35429 GCF_040654855.1 Asanoa sp. NPDC050611 | reverse complement strand
CACGGCCTCGCCGTGATCTACGCGGCGACCGCGGTGGCCGGCGCTACCTATCCGCCGCTGACCGCCGCGATCCGCGGCGCCTGGAACGACGTGACCGCCCCGTCGTCCGGCCGGTACGCGCTGCGCAACCTCGCCCTGGCCTCCGAGACCGCGCTGTTCGAGCTGGTCTTCGTGCTCGGCCCGCTGTTCGTCTCGGGCTTCCTGCTGTTCGCGGACGCCACCGCCGCGTTGGTCGGGGCCGGCGTGGTCACGCTGGTCGGCACGCTGGTAGTGGCGCTCGGCAAGGTCATGCGTGGCTGGCAACCGCACCCGCCCTCGGCACACGCGAAGGGCCTCGGCCCGCTGCGGGTCAGCGGCTTCCCCTCGCTGCTCGTCTGCGTCTTCGGCCTGGGCGTCGCGTTCGGCGCGACCGGGGTGATCGTCCCGGCGTTCGCCACCGCCGAGGGGGTCTCGGACCCGGACGGCCTGGCCGGCGTGCTGCTCTCGATCTGGGCGGTGGGCAGTGCGGTCGGCGGCTTCTGGTTCGGCACGCGCAAGACGGCCGACAACCTGACCCGCCAGTTCGCGATGTTGCTCGGGCTGCTGGCCAGCACGTTCGCGATCTACGCGGCGATGCCGACCCCCTGGGCGCTGGGCGTGGCCCTGGTCTTCGGCGGCGTCGTCATCGCGCCGGGCCTGACCGTCGAGAACACGATGATCGGCCGGATCGCACCGGAGTCGATGCTCAACGAGGCCTACACGTGGATGGTCACCACGTCGGTAGCGGCGTCAGCTGTCGGCGGCGCGGTCGCGGGCTGGCTCGTCGACGAGATCGGCGTCCCGTGGGCCTTCCTCTTCGCCGGGGCGGCGGTGGCCGTGGGGGCGTTGGTCGCCGCTCCGCCCGCCGGGCCGATCCGGCGAGCGGAGAAGCACGCGGCGGTACAGCTGGAGAGCGCACTACAACCCGAAGCGGTCTGAGGGCGGCGCCGCTCGCGGCCGAGGACGGACCCGGCGCCTCGCAGCGGAGGCTCAGGAGCGGTTGCGGGTGTCGGAGGCTGTGCCGGAGCCGTTCCGGCCGACGATGTCGCCCCAGAGCCGGCGCCATTACGGCGGAAGCTTCGCGATCCAATTTCGCGGGGCGCTGCGCGGCCAGGCGAGCGACCGCCAACCGGCCCGGCCCGGCGCGTGGCTTCGCGATCCAATTTCGCGCGGCGCTGCGCGGCCAGGCGAGCATCCGCCAACCGACCGGGCTCCGCCGCGTGGCTTCGCGATCCAATTTCGCAGGGCGCTGCGCGGCCAGGCGAGCGTCCGCCAACCGACCGGGCTCCGCCGCGTGGCTTTCGCGATCCAATTTCGCGGGGCGCTGCGCCGCCAGGCGAGCGTCCGCCAACCGACCGGGCTCCGCCGCGTGGCTTCGCGATCCAATTTCGCAGGGCGCTGCGCGGCCAGGCGAGCACCCTCAACCGACCCGACTCCGCCGCGTGTGCCGGTGCGCCTCGCGATGCGGCAGCCGACAAGCGGCGGCGGGCCAGGCGACCGTTGGTCGCGCGGCCCGCCGGGTGAGCCGATTACCGGTAGTTCGTGAACTGGAGCGCGACCCCGAAGTCGTCGCCCTTGAGGAGGGCGATCACGGCCTGGAGGTCGTCCTTCTTCTTGCCGGTGACGCGCAGCTGGTCGCCCTGGATCTGGGCCTGGACGCCCTTCGGGCCCTCGTCGCGGATCTTCTTGCTGATCGCCTTGGCCTTCTCGGAGTCGATGCCCTGCACGATCTTGGCGTCGATCTTGTAGGTCTTGCCTGAGGCCCGCGCCTCGCCGGCGTCCAGCGCCTTGAGCGAGATGTTGCGCTTGACGAGCTTCTCCTTGAACACCTCAAGCGCCGCCTTGACCCGCTCCTCGGTCTCGGCGCTCAGGTTGACGGCGCTTTCGCCGCCCGACCAGCTGATCTCCGCCCCGGTGCCGCGGAAGTCGAAACGGGTCGCAAGCTCCTTCTCCGTCTGTCGTACGGCGTTGTCGACCTCCTGCTGGTCGACCTTGCTGACGACGTCGAAGGACGGGTTCGCTGCCATGATCATGCTCCTGCGTCGGTGCGGTGTTCTGGCGTTGTCCACGGGCCAACCCGGCGGCGCGAACATGCCGACCGTACCCGGTTGCGTTCCGGGCCGGTGCTACCGCTATCCTTGCTTCCGCTGCCGCATCCGGTGCGGCGGCACGCCCTGGCGGGTTGCCCGAGCGGCCAATGGGAGCGGACTGTAAATCCGTCGCGAAAGCTACCCAGGTTCGAATCCTGGACCCGCCACCAGCACGATGCAGCGGCCTCTGACCGGCGACAACGCGGTCGGGGGCCGTTCTCGTACCAAGCGGTACCAGCCCCGCCCGCGAATTGACGCAACGTATTCGTCGAATTGCGCTTTCGGTCGTGTCACCCTGTGCGGATGGGTGCTCCCGTTCCCACACAGGTCAATCTCGTCGTGCATGACATCGCCGCGAGTCTCGCGTTCTATCGACTGCTCGGTTGGACCGGCGAGCCGACCGGGCCGCATGTCGAGTTCGCGTTCCCGGGCGGGTTCACGATCGAGCTCGACGAGGTCGCTTCGGTCGAGCGCTGGAACAGCGGCTCGCCGCCGCCGCAGCCGGGCAGCGGAGTCGTCGGCACGCGGGTCGCGAGCCGCGCGGAGGTCGACGCGCTCTGGCAGAAGATCATCGACGCGGGGTACGAGAGCCGCCAGGCGCCCTTCGACGCGTTCTGGGGCTCCCGCTACGCGATCGTGGCCGACCCCGACGGGCACCAGATCGGCTTGATGAGCCCCGCCGACGACGCGCATCGCCACTGGCCGCCGCGTCCCGCGGCCAACGCGTAACCAACGCAGCTAGTGGAGAATTCAACGACCAGTCCGTTACGGGGCGGCATTCGCCATCCGCAAGAACAAGCATGTCTCCATATCTAGATCAAATATGGTGATCAAGCGCCGGCGGTGGTCAAAGCGACCACGGCCCGGTGGGCAGCCGCGCGTACGCGGGGCACGGGGTCGTCCCTCAACACAGTGACGCGAGCCAACGCGTCGCCGACCAGATGACGCGCGACCACCTTCGCGGCCATCTCCCGCACACGCCACGCGGGGTCGTCCAGCGCGGCCACGATCGTCGATGCCGCCCGGTCCTCCCACGCCCACAGCAACCCCCGCGCGGCCCACACGCGAACCCAGTACCAGCGCGAAGATCCCGGACCCCCGTCCGCCGGATCGAGCGCCCACGATGTGGCCGGCCCGCCCAGCACGATGATCAGCTGCAGATCGTCGTCGTCCGCGCCGGCCAGCAGAGCCACGCATCCGGCCACGACGGCGTCCCGCCCACGCCGATCACACTCGGCCAACACCCTCGTCCGTGGCGGTGGCGCGTCCACCGTCCGGGGTCGTCCGGTCATCCTCCGGATTGTTCCCGAGAGGGCCGGAACGGACAGCCGCGACTGGACAAATGCGACCGAGCAAAGCGACGGTTAAGGTTGGCCTCATACGATTGGTTGGGTTTTCATCTGCCGATGGTTCGGGCCCAGCCTGATGCTCTGTGCGTGGCCCTGCATGATGTGGCACCATCTTTGTTACTCAAGCACGGCCCCATCATTGCGACAGGAGCAGTCAGATGCGCGCACGCTTGTTCGGCCACTGGGTCGGTCGGGCTGCGATTTTCGCCGTCCTAGGGTTCGGTGCCCTGGTTGCCGGTGGGGTGGCGTCGGCGTCGGCCTACGTCGAGCACCAGCAGGTCGACTCGATCGGTTCGTCGGTCTCCGGTGCCGTCTCCGAAGGCGTGATCGTCAGCTTTGGCTATGAGTGGAACTGAAACCTGGTCCTAGCCCCAACGGCCACGACTGAAGGCCTCCTCCCTTGGGCACTCGAAGTGGTGCGCGGCGCACCCAGGAGTACGCCTGGCTGATCACCGCGCCGGTAAGCCTGTTCGCCGTCCTGGTGGCTGTCCTTTTGGGCGCCAACAGCGACGAGCGGTTCGGTAACTGGGCGGTCGCCGCCCTGTTCCTCGGGCTCTTCATCCTGGCGGACGTTTCAGTCCTGATGTTCCAGGTCCGCCGGCAGACCTTCACCATCACGCTGGTCGAGATCCCGTTCCTGCTCGCCCTTTACTGGCTGCCACCGCTGACGTTCATCCTCGTCCGGGTGATCGCGTCGATCATCGCGCAGTCCAGCCGCCGGGTGCCGCCGATCAAGCTCTGGTTCAACGTCGCGAGCAACGCCGCGTCGTCCGCGCTGGCCTCGCTGATCGTCTTCGCGGCGCAGCCGCTGCACGTGGACGGCACCGACGACAACGCCGGTCCCTACGCGTGGGGTGTGCTCGCCGCCGCCGTCACCGCCAATGTGCTGTTCACCCTCGCGGCCACCGTCGGCGTGATCACCGCGGTGCAGGGCCGACTGTCCAGCCGCGACTTCGTCCGGATCGCGACCCCGGGCATCGTGGTCACGGGCATCAACATCACCATCGGCCTGGTCACCCTGGTGCTGATCCAGCAGAGCCTGTGGGCGATCCTGCTCCTGGCGGCGCTGGCGACGTTCTTCGTCGTGTCCTACCGCTCCTACGCACAGTTCCTGCGCCAGCACCGCACGCTGAGCGAGATCTACGACCTGACGAGGGCGATCGCCGACACCCCGCACGACGGGCGCCTGACCGACGTGCTGCTGCACCGCGTCCGGCAACTGCTCCAGGCCGAGTACGCGACGTTGTGGCTGCCGCAGCTCGGCCGCTACCCGGAGGTGCTGCTGTCGGCCCGGGTGGACGACTCCGGCCTGACCGATCTGACTGGAATACCGGAGTCGTTGCGCCGCGGCGTGCTGGAGACCGGCCGGACACTCGCGATCGGGCCCAAGCTCGGCACCGACGAGCTGCGGGCACAGCTGCGGGAGAGCAAGGCCAAGGACACCATCGTGGTGGCCCTCCGCGCCGGGTCCGCCGTCATCGGGTGCATCGAGGCGACCAACCGCCTCGGCGACCTGGCCACTTTCGGCGCCAGCGACGTCCGGCTGCTCGAGACGATCGCCGCGCATGCCGCGGTCGCGGTGGAGAACGCCCGGTTGGTGGAGCGGCTGCGCTACGACGCGCACCACGACGCACTCACCGGCCTGGCCAACCGGCGGCGGATCAACGCCGCGATCGACGAGTCGGTGGGTGTCCGCGCGCCGGGCGAGCAGGTGGCCGTGCTGCTCTTCGACGTCGGCGGGTTGCGCCAGGTCAACGAGTCGCTCGGGCACAGCGCGGGCGACCAGGTGCTGGTCGAGGTCGGCAGCCGGCTGCGGGCCAACGCGCCGCCCGGTGCGCTGGTCGGCCGGGCGAGCGGCGACGAGTTCGCGCTGACGTTGCGGGTCGAGAGCGCCGAGGCCGCGGAGGCGCTGGCCGTGCGGATCCGCCAGCAGATCCGTGACCAGATGGTGTTCGGCTCGCTGACGCTCGACGTCGAGACGGCCGTCGGCGTCGTCATCCACCCGGACCACGGCAGCGACGCGGCCACGCTGCTGCAACGGGCCGACCTGGCCGCCACCGCGGCCAAGACCGTGCCTGGCAGCATCCAGGTCTTCAATCCCGGGCTCGAGTCGCGGTCCGTGCGTCGGCTGTCGCTCGCCGGCGACCTGCGCCGCGCGCTGGACAACGACGAGATCGAGGTCTACTTCCAGCCGAAGGTGACGCTGGCCGACCGCCGGCTCATCGGGGTCGAGTGCCTCGCCCGCTGGGAGCACCCGGCACACGGCGCGGTCCCGCCCGAGGACTTCGTCGCCGTCGCCGAGCACACGGGTCAGCTCGCCCGGTTGACCGAGGCCGTCCTCAAGGAGGGTCTCAAGCGCTGCCGCGACTGGGCGGCCACCGACCATCCACTCTCGATCTCGGTCAACCTTTCCGCGCGTACGCTGATCGACCCCGACTTCCCCACCCGGGTGCAGGAGCTGCTGGGGGAGTACGGCGTCGCGCCGCACCGGTTGACCTTCGAGATCAAGGAGGAGGGCGTTCTCGACGGCACCGACCGTCCGATGCCCACCCTGCGCCGCCTGCGGGACATCGGCGTGCGGCTGTCGGTCGACGACTTCGGCACGGGCTACTCGTCGCTGTCCTACCTGCGCCGGCTGCCGGTGCACGAGGTCAAGGTCGACAGTGGCTTCGTGCAGGGCATGGCGACCGACCCGGCCGACCTGGCCATCGTCAACGCCGTCGTCACTCTTTCGCAGCAGTTCGGCCTGACCGTGGTGGCCGAGGGCGTCGAGAGCGAGCTGACCCTCGAGCTCCTGCAGGACATCGGTTGCGAGATCGGCCAGGGTTTCCTGTTCAGCCGGCCGCTGCCGTACGAGCGGCTGGAAGCCTGGTTCTCGGCGCAGACTGAGGCCGATTCGACCGCCGCCGGCGAGGTGCGTCGCCTGCGCGCGGTGCCCTGACCCGGGGCCGGTATCCCGATTTCGTGGCCTGACAACAGCCGTGTACTCTTACCCCTGCGCGTCAGCGAGCTAGATCGCGCGTGCCCCCTTAGCTCAGTCGGCAGAGCGTCTCCATGGTAAGGAGAAGGTCTACGGTTCGATTCCGTAAGGGGGCTCTGTTCCACCCGCGGCGGTGTAGCTCAGTTGGCAGAGCAAGCGGCTCATAATCGCTGTGTCGCCGGTTCAAGTCCGGCCACCGCTACTGTTGATTCGGGCGCCGCCGGCGCCCGTTTTGCTGGTTGACCGTGCCACCAGGTAATCTGGTCGGCCGGTAGGTTAGCGACACACCCGTTACGAGGAAGGCACCCCGCCGTGGCCAAGGCGACCGACGTCCGTCCCAAGATCACTTTGGCGTGCACGGAGTGCAAGGAGCGCAACTACATCACGCGGAAGAACCGGCGTAACGACCCGGACCGCATCGAGCTGAAGAAGTTCTGCCCGCGCGACGGTCGCCACACCGTGCACCGCGAGACGCGCTAACCAGCGCTCGCCAGGGCTCGCCAGCGCCCACCGGCGCTCACTTCGCCAAGCCTCCACGGCCGGCACCGCAGCACGCGGGGCCGGCCGTTGTGCTGCCCACCGCGCCGTCACAGCGATCACAGGAGCACCGGGCGCTACGATCTGCGCATGCCCTTGGACCCGTCGTACGTCGGCCGCAGCTATCCGCCGACCCCGCCTTACCTGGTCGGCCGCGAGAAGATCCGGGAGTTCGCGAAGGCGATCGGTGCCACCGACGCCGCCTATCTCGACCCCGAGGCGGCCCGGGCCCTCGGCTACACCGACGTGATCGCGCCGCCGACGTTCCCGACCGTGGTCTCGTTCGCGTCCAACAACGCCGTCGTCGACGATCCGGACCTGGCGATCGACTACTCCCGGGTGGTGCACGGCGACCAGCGCTTCCAGTACACCCGGCCGATCGTGGCCGGCGACGAGCTCGTGGGCCGGCAGACGATCGAAGAGATCATCTCGCGTGGCGGGCACGACTTCATCACCACGCGGACCGACATCACCGACTCCGCCGGCGCACCGGTCGCGATCGCGTGGTCCAAGCTCGTGATCCGTGGGGAGGGCTGACGAATGGAACTGCCGACGCGCACCTTTCCGGTGACCCGGGCCGATCTCGTCCGCTACGCGGGCGCCTCGGGCGACTTCAACCCGATCCACTGGAACGAGCGGTTCGCCACCAAGGTCGGCCTGCCCGGCGTGATCGCCCACGGCATGCTGACCATGGCCCTGGTCGGCCGCGCGGTCACCGACTGGGCGGGCGCGCCCGACGCGGTCGTCGACTTCTCGGTGCGGTTCAGCCGGCCGGTGCCGGTGCCCGACGACGAGACGGGCACCGAGGTCGTGGTCTCCGCGCAGGTGAAGGGCACCACCGACGAGGGTCACACCGTGCTCGCCATCACTGCCGTGTGCGGCGGCGAGAAGGTGCTGTCGCAGGCACGGGCGACGGTGCGAACCTCCCGGTTGGGAAAGTAGGGCGGGTACCCGTACACTGGTCCGCCGTGGGGTCCGTGACCCCTGCGACGCTGCTTGCGCTCGTGGGGTTGCAAACCCGCACAGGGGTGTAGCTCAATTGGCAGAGCAGCGGTCTCCAAAACCGCAGGCTGCAGGTTCAAGTCCTGTCACCCCTGCGCCTATGGCCTGACCGGCTTGACGTGGGATTGGCATCGCCGAGCAGGGGCCCCTGACGGCGACAAGCCAGCCACCCCGCGGAGCCGATAAGGTCGGCGTGACGAAGCAACACGACCGCGACGGAGGGCGAAGTGGCCGAGAAGAATCGGCGCGACGACGAGTTCGCCGACGACCGCCTTGATGACGAGGCGTTCGACGACGCTGTCGACGACGACGCCGACGAAGACGAGCCCGTCTCCCGCGGCGGCACCGCTACGCGTTCGCGTGTCGCCAAGGCCGGCGAGAGCACGACCAAGCGCACCGAAACGGGTCGCGTGGGGTTCTTCGGGCGGATCGCCCGGTTCTTCCGCGAGGTCGTCGCCGAGCTGCGTAAGGTCATCTGGCCGACCCGCAAGGAGCTGCTGACCTACACGGCCGTGGTGGTCGTGTTCGTCGCGTTCATGCTGACGGTCGTGGGCTTCCTGGACCTCGGGTTCGCCAAGGGCGTCCTGGCGGTCTTCGGCAACTGAGGCGTCAGCGGCATGGCCGCCGGCGCCGGCCAACACACAGACGGAAGTGAATGAGCGTGCCTGAGTACGACGAGACCGGCGAGATCATCGACGAGCAGTCGTCGGTGGCCACGGCGGATACCGACGATTCGACCGAGGCCGCGAGCAACGACGCTGAGCCCAGCGACGCGGTGGCCGGCGAGACCGCGCTGGTCGAGCCCGACGAGGACTACGACCCGGTTGCCGAGCTTCGGCAGAAGCTGCGCTACGCGCCCGGCGACTGGTATGTCGTGCACTCGTACGCCGGCTACGAGAACAAGGTCAAGACCAACCTCGAGACCCGGATCACGAGCCTCGACATGGAGGAGTTCATCTTCCAGGTCGAGGTGCCGACCCGCGAAGAGGTCGAGGTCAAGAACGGCAAGCGCCTCCAGGTCCAGAACAAGGTCTTCCCGGGCTACATCCTGGTCCGCATGGAGCTGACGCCGGAGTCCTACTCCTGCGTGCGCAACACGCCTGGCGTCACCGGCTTCGTCGGTGCCACCGACCGGGCCGACCGCCCCGCGCCGCTGTCGCTCGACGAGGTGCTCAAGTGGCTCGCGCCCGCGGTCGAGACCGCCGAGACGAAGAAGACCAAGGTCGAGGTCAAGGTGCTCGACTTCGAGGTCGGCGACTCGGTCACGGTCACCGACGGCGCGTTCGCGTCGCTGCCCGCGACGATCAGCGAGATCAACGCCGACCAGCAGAAGCTCAAGGTGCTCGTCTCGATCTTCGGTCGGGAGACGCCGGTCGAGCTCAACTTCAACCAGGTCGCGAAGATCTAAAACCGCTGAGTTACGCTTGTACGTCGGCCCGCCGGGGCCGCGCTTGACCGTGCGCGCGCTCCGGCCCAGTGGCAGCTCAAACTGTCATTGTGTCCGGCCGATATTTATGACCACCCAAGCCCAGGAAGTGACATGCCTCCGAAGAAGAAGCTCGTGAAGACCTTCACGCTGCAGCTGCCGGCGGGTCAGGCGACCCCCGCGCCGCCGGTCGGCCCGGCGCTCGGCCAGCACGGCGTGAACATCATGGAGTTCTGCAAGCAGTACAACAAGGAGACCGAGCAGCAGCGCGGCGACATCGTCCCCGCCGAGATCTCGGTCTACGAGGACCGCACGTTCACCTTCGTGCTGAAGACCCCGCCCGCCGCGCGCCTGCTGATCAAGGCCGCCGGTGTGCCCAAGGGCTCCGGCACCCCGCACTCGGCCAAGGTCGGGTCGGTGAGCCGCGCCCAGCTCCGCGAGATCGCCGAGCGCAAGATGGCCGACCTCAACGCCAACGACGTGGACCACGCCGAGCGCATCATCGCCGGCACCGCCCGCTCGATGGGCATCACGGTCCGCGACTGACCAGTTCGTGGGAGGGCCGCCGTTGACGCGGTCCGCCAACTACCACAGGAGATACACAGACATGCAGCGCAGCAAGAGTTACCGCAAGGCGGCCGAGCAGATCGACCGGGACAAGCTCTACAGCCCGGCCGACGCCGTCAAGCTCACCAAGGGCTCCACCTCCGTCAAGTTCGACCCCACGGTCGAGGTCGCGATGCGCCTCGGGGTCGACCCGCGGAAGGCCGACCAGATGGTCCGCGGCACGGTCAACCTGCCGCACGGCACCGGCAAGACCGCGCGCGTCATCGTGTTCGCGGCCGGCGCCAAGGCCGAGGAGGCCACCGCGGCGGGCGCCGACGCGGTCGGCACCGACGAGCTGGTCGCCCGCATCCAGGAGGGCTGGCTCGACTTCGACGCGGCGATCGCCACGCCGGACCAGATGGCCAAGATCGGCCGGATCGCGCGGATCCTGGGCCCGCGCGGCCTGATGCCGAACCCGAAGACCGGCACGGTCACCATGGACGTGACCAAGGCCGTCTCGGACATCAAGGGCGGCAAGATCACCTTCCGCGTCGACAAGCACTCGAACCTGCACCTGATCATCGGCAAGGCCTCGTTCTCCGAGGACCAGCTGATCGACAACTACGCGGCGGTGCTCGACGAGGTCCTGCGGGCCAAGCCGTCCGCGGCCAAGGGCACGTACCTCAAGAAGGTCACCTTCACCACGACCATGGGCCCCGGTGTCCCGGTCGACCCGAAGGTGGTCAAGAACCTCCGCGAGTCCGAGGTCTGAGTTACACACGCGATCGCCCGCCACCCCTCGGGGTGGCGGGCGATTCGTCGTTCAGGCGGCCGTCGCGAACACGATGACGTTGTCCTGATAGTTGCGTGCCTTCGAGTCGAACTCGCCGCCACAGGTGACGAGCCGCAGCCCAGCCTTCTCGTTCGGCCCGTAGACGAGCGCGGTCGGGAACTTCGTCTTCGGGTACGACTTCACGCCGTCGACGGCGAAGCTCGCGGTCGTACCGTCCTTGCGGCTGACC
Source organism: Asanoa sp. NPDC050611 (assembly GCF_040654855.1). NCBI lineage: Bacteria > Bacillati > Actinomycetota > Actinomycetes > Micromonosporales > Micromonosporaceae > Asanoa > Asanoa sp. NPDC050611. Next base: position 24,459 of record NZ_JBFAIU010000036.1, on the reverse strand, counting down.
GTGATCGTGTCCTTCGGTCGCAGGTTGCCGAGCGCGAAGAAGACGGCCCGGTCCGTGGCCGTGGTCACGTGGCCGACGATCACGGCGTTGCCGATCTCGCCAGGCGATGGCCCGAGCGAGTACCAGCCGGCCAGTTGGGCCTTGTTCAGCGGCGGCACCGCGAGCGTGCCGTCCTTCCTGAGCACCAGATTCATGATCTTCGCCTCGACGCCGATCCGCTTGATCGAGATCGTGACCGGGTCGGACCGGTTCAACGGAGCGGGCGTCGTCGGGCTGGGCGTCGTCGCCGTCGCGCCGGCGGCCGGCCTGCTCGGGCTGGCGGCCGGGCCGCTCGGGCTCGCAGCCGCGGTCGCCGGGTCGAAGTCGCCCGCGGCCGCGGCCACGGGCTGGGGCGGCTCGGGCGTCCGCTGGATCGACGCACCGAGGAGCCCGACGCCGGCGAGCGCGGTGACCGCGACGAGCACGGCGCCGGCGGCGCGCCACGGTTTCCTACCGCGGCGGCCGCCGGCTCGCTCCGTCGAGGCCTCAGGCCACAGAACCATCGGTCCGCCGGCGGCGCAGCAGCACGAGCCCGCCCAGCGCGGCCGCGCCGACCAGGACGCCGCCCGTGGTGGCCAGCGTGGCGTCGGTGCTCACGCCCGCCGCACCACCGTCGACCCAGCCCTTGGGCGGGTCGCAGTCCTTCTTGTCGCCGTCCTTCTTGTCGCCCTCATCCCTCTTGACGGCCTCTTCCCTCTTGTCGCCCTTGTCGCCCTTGTCTTCCCGGTCGCCCTTGTCGCCCTTGTCGCCCTCGTCCTTCTTGCCGTGCCACTCGGACGGCGCGCAGTGCGACGAGGCCTTGTCGTCCTTGCCGGCCCACTGCGCTGCGTCGGACGGGTCTGCCATCGCGACACCCGGCGCGATGAGCAGAGTCACTCCGCCCAGCGCGAGGCTGGCGAGAACCTTGCCGACGATTTTCTTTGACATGAGTGCTGTCCCCTTCTAACCCCCGTGCGCTCGACGAACAGCCGAGCCATGACCGAGACTAGACCGTTTGCGCGGTTTATTCGGATTGATCGCTAATTCCCGCACAGTCCTTTCTGTCCGAGTCCGCCGCGCGCCCGTGGGGTCGACCGCTCCCAGGCCGACGTGGGAGAGTCACCGGCGTGCGTCTGGACGGTGTCTCCTACCGCTACGGGCGGCGCGGCCCCTGGGTGCTGCGCGACGTCTCGGTCGATCTCCCGCCCGGCGGCACGGTGGTGGTGCTCGGCCGCAACGGCGTCGGCAAGTCGACGCTGCTGCAGCTCGCCGCCGGTGTGCTGCGCCCCAGCTCCGGCACTGTCCGCGAGCGACCCGGTCCGGTCGGCTGGGTCCCGGAGCGGTTCCCCGCCGACCAGCCGTTCACGGTCGACGGCTACCTCGCCGCGATGACCCGGCTGCACCCGGCCGTGGACCCGGCCGCCCCCGGCGCGTGGATCGACCGGCTCGGCCTGACCCCCTACCGCGGCACCCGCCTGGCCGAGCTGTCCAAAGGCACCGCACAGAAGGTCGGCCTCGCCCAGGCGCTGATCCCCGGGCCGAGGCTGCTGGTCCTCGACGAGCCCTGGGAAGGCCTCGACGCCGCCGCGCGCGACCTCGTGCCGGAGATCGTCGCCGAGGTCACCGCGGCCGGCGGCAGCGTGCTGGTCAGCGACCACCGCGGCGAGACGGGCCGCCTGCCGGGCGCGGTCACCTGGACCGTCGGCGGCGGCACCGTGACAGCCGGTGGGTCCGGCGAGCCGGCGGGGGAGACCGCCATCATCGAGATCGCCGTGCCGGCCGGCGAGGCCGAGGCGGCCGCGGCCGCGCTGCGGGCGGCCGGCCACGACGTGGTCGCGGTGCGGACCAAGGCGGGTGTCTGAAGATGGTGGCCCTGGTCCGGATGCGGCTGACCGCCTTCCTGCGCGGCGGTCGGGCGCTGCCCGGCCTGCTCGGCACGCTGGTCGTCGTCGGCATCATCTACGGCGGCGGGCGTTCCGCGGCGGCCGAGGCGTACGGCTTCTCCGCCGTCGCCCTCTTCCCGGTCATCGCCTGGCAGGCCAAGCTGCTGCTGGACACCGAGCCCGACGTGCAGCGCCGGCTCGCCGTGACGGCCGTCGGCCTGCGCCGGGAGGTCACCGCCGGGCTGCTCGCCGCCGCGGCCGTCGGGTTCGTGACCGTCGTGCTCGCGATGGTGCTGCCCTGGCTCTTCGGCGGGATCACCGGCCCGGCCGGCATCGTGCCGGGTCTCTGGGCCCACCTCGCCAGCCTGGTCGCGGCCGTCGGCCTGGGTGCGCTGGCCAGCCGACCGGTCACAAGATCGACGTTGTACGGGATAGCCGTCCTGGTCACCGGCTCGGTCCTGGCGATCGTCCTGGGTCTCGACGGCTCCGTCCTGCCCTGGCTGGCGCCACCCCTGATGGCCGCCGCCCGCCGCCTGGCCGACCAGCCGGGCAGCGCCTCCCTCGCCGCCCTGTCGGTGCAGGCCGTGCTCTGGGCCACCGTCGTGGTCGCGATCTACGCCCGGTTCCGCCGCACGCGGAGCTGATTTGGCGACGACGCACCGTGTCGCGTACTCTTCGATCCGAAGTTCCACCAGAGACCGCTGGTCATCGCGCCGCAAGGCGCGGTCGAAGGCCCCGCACCGCGGGCGGCCCGCGCAGGTTGGACGGATCGTGAGCCCGCGACCATGTCGCCCTCCCGCCCCGTGCGCCCTGCGCCGGGGCGTTTCGCTTTGCCGGGGCCGGCCAGCCTCGAGCATTTGGAAGGAGGGACATGGCGGACAAGCCGGTTCGGGCCGACAAGGCCACCGCCGTCGCCGAGCTCACCGAGCAGTTCCGTAGCTCCGGCGCCACCGTGCTGACCGAGTACCGCGGCCTGACGGTTTCGCAGCTGACCCAGCTGCGGCGCTCGCTGGGCAAGGAAGTCACCTACTCGGTCGCCAAGAACACGCTGGCCAAGCGGGCAGCGTCGGAGGCGGGTATCGACGGCCTCGAGCAGCTGTTCACCGGTCCTACCGCGCTCACCTTCGTCTCCGGCGACGTCGTGGAAGCGGCGAAGAGCCTTCGTGAGTTCGCGAAGGCCAACCCGCTTCTCGTCATCAAGGGCGGCGTTTTCGAGGGCAAGGCGATCACGGCCGCTGAGGTCAACCGCCTGGCCGACCTCGAGTCCCGCGAGGTGCTGCTGGCCAAGCTGGCCGGCGGCATGAAGGCCAACCTGGCCAAGGCCGCGGCCCTGTTCCAGGCGCCGCTGTCGAAGACCGTCCGCACGGTCGCCGCTCTGCAGGACAAGCGCGAGCAGGAAGGCGCACCGGCCGCCGACGCGGCCTGAGCGCATCACCGACCCACGATCTACCAAAAGAGGTTAGGAAACATGGCGAAGCTCAGCACCGACGAGCTGCTCGACGCGTTCAAGGAGATGACGCTGATCGAGCTCTCCGAGTTCGTGAAGCAGTTCGAGGAGACCTTCGACGTCAAGGCCGCCGCGCCCGTCGCGGTCGCCGCGGGCCCGGCCGCTGCCGGCGCGCCGGCCGAAGAGGCCGTGGAGCAGGACGAGTTCGACGTCATCCTCGAGGCTGACGGCGGCAAGAAGATCCAGGTCATCAAGGTCGTGCGCGAGCTGACCGGCCTGGGCCTCAAGGAGGCCAAGGACCTGGTCGAGGGCGCGCCGAAGGCCGTCGTCGAGAAGGTCAACAAGGAGACCGCGGAGAAGGCCAAGGCCAAGCTCGAGGCCGAGGGCGCCAAGGTCACCATGAAGTAAGTTCCACCCGCGTTCGACGGGCGGCGATTGGCGGACCACGGTCCCGGATCGCCGCCCGTCGGCGTACGCTGATATCGGATCTAGTTCAAAGACCTGGTCCGACCCGCGTCAGAACCCTTGACGCGGAGTGTGCTGACAGGCACGCTGACATCAGCAAGACCTTCCGCGCTTGCAACGGCCACCGGTTGGGTATGTGTCACATACCCGGCCAGAGGTGCAGAAGACGCGTTCCGAGCGTCCCGGTTGGTGCCCGTTTGGGTGCCCCGACGACACGCTCCGCGGCCTCCTGCGCTGTGGGCTGGACAGCGGTTAGCCGTTCGGCTACACTGCTAGTTTGCCGTGTCTTCCGTCTTTGACCCTGTCCGTAATGTCCATTGGACGTTTGCGGGTAGGGCCCGTCGGACTGCACGAACAACGGCCGTTCAGCAACACCGGTCCTCGGAAGGACGCATCTTGGCAGCTTCCCGCCCTGCGAAGACCAGTCGTACGTCGAGCGCTTTCGCTCCCCGCCGAATTTCCTTCGGCCGGATCACCGAACACCTCGAGGTCCCCAACCTCCTCGCCATCCAGACCGAGTCGTTTGACTGGCTGGTGGGCAATGAGGCATGGCAGGGCCGGTCGGCTGATGATCCGCACGCCCGCTCGGGTCTCGCAGAGATTCTCGATGAGATCAGTCCGATTGAAGACTTCTCTGGCACCATGTCCCTTTCCTTCTCTTCGCCGCGCTTCGACGAGGTAAAGGCCTCGATCGAGGAGTGCAAGGAGAAGGACCTCACCTACTGCGCGCCGCTCTTCGTGACCGCGGAGTTCACCAACAACACGACTGGCGAGATCAAGAGCCAGACCGTGTTCATGGGTGACTTCCCGATGATGACGCCCAAGGGCACGTTCATCATCAACGGCACCGAGCGGGTCGTGGTGAGCCAGCTCGTCCGGTCGCCGGGCGTCTACTTCGACAAGCAGCCGGACAAGACCTCCGACCGCGACCTCTCCAGCGTCAAGGTGATCCCGAGCCGGGGTGCCTGGCTGGAGTTCGACATCGACAAGCGCGACACCGTCGGCGTCCGCATCGACCGCAAGCGTCGGCAGGCCGTCACCGTCCTGCTGAAGGCGATCGGTTGGAGCAACGAGCAGATCCGTGAGCGGTTCGGCTGGTCCGAGCTCATGATGACCACGCTCGAGAAGGACCACATCGCCGGTGTGGACGAGGCGCTCCTCGACATCTACCGCAAGCTGCGGCCGGGTGAGCCGCCGACGCGGGAGAACGCGCAGACCCTGCTCGACAACCTCTTCTTCAACCCGAAGCGGTACGACGTCGCCAAGGTCGGTCGATACAAGTTCAACAAGAAGCTCGAGCTCGACGTCCCGATCAACAAGGGCACGCTGACCGAGGACGACATCGTCGCCACCGTGGAATACCTCTGCCGGCTGCACGCCGGTGAGGAGGGCTACGAGGCCGACGACATCGACCACTTCGGCAACCGGCGCCTGCGGACGGTTGGCGAGCTGATCCAGAACCAGGTTCGGGTCGGCCTGTCCCGCATGGAGCGCGTCGTCCGCGAGCGGATGACGACCCAGGACGTCGAGGCGATCACGCCGCAGACCCTGATCAACATCCGCCCCGTCGTGGCGGCGATCAAGGAGTTCTTCGGCACCTCGCAGCTCTCGCAGTTCATGGACCAGACCAACCCGCTGGCGGGTCTCACCCACCGGCGCCGGCTGAGCGCGCTCGGCCCGGGCGGTCTGTCCCGTGAGCGGGCGGGCTTCGAGGTCCGCGACGTGCACCCGTCCCACTACGGCCGGATGTGCCCGATCGAGACGCCGGAAGGCCCGAACATCGGCCTGATCGGTGCGCTCTCGACGTTCGGGCGGGTCAACCCGTTCGGCTTCATCGAGACGCCGTACCGCAAGGTCGAGGACGGCCGGGTCACCGACCAGATCGACTACCTGACCGCGGACGAAGAGGACCGTTACGTCAAGGCGCAGGCCAACGCCGTGCTCAAGGCCGACGGGACCTTCGCCGAGGACCGCGTCCTGGTTCGTCGAAAGGGCGGTGAGGTCGACTTCGTCGCCGGCGCCGCAGTCGACTACATGGACGTCTCGCCGCGGCAGATGGTCTCCGTCGCGACCGCGATGATCCCGTTCCTCGAGCACGACGACGCCAACCGGGCACTCATGGGCGCCAACATGCAGCGCCAGGCGGTGCCGCTGGTCAAGGCCGAGTCCCCGTTCGTCGGCACCGGCATGGAATACCGTGCCGCGGTCGACGCCGGCGACGTGGTCGTGGCCGAGGTCGGTGGCGTGGTCGAGGACCTGTGCGCCGACTACGTGACCGTGCACCAGGACGACGGCCACCGCCGTACGTACCTCCTGCACAAGTTCCGTCGGTCGAACTCCGGCTCCTGCGTCAACCAGAAGCCGGTGGTCTTCGAGGGCGACCGCGTCGAGGCCGGCCAGGTCATCGCCGACGGTCCGTGCACCGACGAGGGCGAGATGGCGCTCGGGCGCAACCTGCTCGTGGCGTTCATGCCCTGGGAGGGTCACAACTACGAGGACGCGATCATCCTGTCCCAGAAGCTGGTGCAGCAGGACACCCTCACCTCGATCCACATCGAGGAGCACGAGGTGGACGCCCGCGACACCAAGCTGGGGCCGGAGGAGATCACCCGCGACATCCCGAACGTCAGCGAGGAGATGCTCGCCGACCTCGACGAGCGGGGGATCATCCGGATCGGCGCCGAGGTCGTCACCGGCGACATCCTGGTCGGCAAGGTCACGCCCAAGGGCGAGACCGAGCTGACCCCGGAGGAGCGGCTGCTCCGCGCGATCTTCGGTGAGAAGGCGCGCGAGGTCCGGGACACCTCGCTGAAGGTGCCGCACGGCGAGACCGGCACGGTCATCGGCGTCCGGACCTTCTCCCGCGAGGACGGCGACGAGCTGCCCCCGGGCGTCAACGAGCTGGTCCGGGTCTACGTGGCACAGAAGCGCAAGATCCAGGACGGCGACAAGCTCGCCGGCCGCCACGGCAACAAGGGCGTCATCTCCAAGATCCTGCCGGTCGAGGACATGCCGTTCCTCGAGGACGGCACCCCGGTCGACATCGTGCTCAACCCGCTCGGCGTGCCGAGCCGGATGAACATCGGCCAGGTCCTGGAGACCCACCTCGGTTGGGTCGCCAAGACCGGTTGGAAGATCGATGGCGACGACGCCAAGTGGAAGACCGCGCTGAAGTCCATCGGTGCCGGCGAGTCCGTGCCGGACACCAACGTGGCCACGCCGGTCTTCGACGGTGCCAAGGAAGAGGAGATCACCGGCCTGCTCAGCAGCACCCTGCCGAACCGTGACGGGGTGCAGCTGGTCGGCGGCTCGGGCAAGGCGCAGCTGTTCGACGGTCGTTCCGGCGAGCCGCTGCCCGACCCGATCGCGGTCGGTTACATCTACATCCTGAAGCTGAACCACCTGGTCGACGACAAGATCCACGCTCGGTCGACCGGCCCGTACTCGATGATCACGCAGCAGCCGCTGGGTGGTAAGGCGCAGTTCGGTGGCCAGCGGTTCGGCGAGATGGAGTGCTGGGCGATGCAGGCCTACGGCGCGGCGTACGCGCTGCAGGAGCTGCTCACGATCAAGTCCGACGACGTCCTGGGCCGCGTGAAGGTCTACGAGGCGATCGTCAAGGGCGAGAACATCCCGGAGCCGGGCATCCCGGAGTCGTTCAAGGTGCTGCTCAAGGAGCTGCAGTCGCTGTGCCTCAACGTCGAGGTGCTCTCCAGCGACGGCGTCGCTCTCGAGATGCGCGAGACCGACGACGAGGTGTTCCGCGCCGCGGAGGAACTCGGCATCGACCTGTCCCGGCGTGAGCCGAGCAGCGTCGAGGAAGTGTGAGTAGGAGCCGGGGCCCCCGCCAGGGGTCCCGGCCCCCCGCCCGGTAGGTAAAGCAACGACAGACTCGAGGGACATAAATTGCTCGACGTCAACTTCTTCGACGAGCTGCGCATTGGCCTGGCCACGGCTGACGACATCCGTCAGTGGTCGCACGGCGAGGTCAAGAAGCCCGAGACGATCAACTACCGCACCCTGAAGCCGGAAAAGGACGGGCTCTTCTGCGAGAAGATCTTCGGTCCTCAGCGGGACTGGGAGTGCTACTGCGGTAAGTACAAGCGCGTCCGGTTCAAGGGCATCATCTGTGAGCGCTGCGGCGTCGAGGTGACCCGGTCCAAGGTCCGCCGTGAGCGGATGGGTCACATCGAGCTGGCCGCGTCCGTGACGCACATCTGGTACTTCAAGGGCGTGCCGAGCCGCCTCGGCTACCTGCTCGACCTCGCGCCCAAGGACCTCGAGAAGATCATCTACTTCGCGTCCTACGTCGTCACCGCCGTGGACACCGAGGCCCGCCACCGCGACCTGTCCACCATCGAGAACGAGATCCTCGCCGAGAAGCGGCAGTCCGAGAACAGCCGGGACTCCGCGGTCGAGGGTCGCGCCGCCAAGCTCGAGGCCGACCTGGCCGAGCTGGAGGCCGAGGGTGCCAAGGCCGACGTGCGCCGGAAGGTCAAGGAGGGCGGAGAGCGCGAGATGCGCCAGATCCGCGACCGGGCGCAGCGCGAGATCGACCGCCTCGACGAGGTGCTCGACACTTTCCGCAAGCTGGAGCCGAAGCAGCTGGTCACCGACGAGCTGCTCTACCGCGAGCTGCGCGACCGGTTCGGTGAGTACTTCACCGGCGGCATGGGCGCAGAGGCGATCAAGGCCCTGCTGGAGAACATGGACCTCGACGCCGAGGCCGACCTGCTGCGCGAGATCATCCGCAGCGGCAAGGGCCAGCGGAAGATCCGTGCGCTCAAGCGGCTCAAGGTGGTCGCGGCGTTCCTCAACACCCGCAACTCGCCGCTCGGCATGGTGCTCGACTGCGTTCCGGTGATCCCGCCGGACCTGCGGCCGATGGTCCAGCTCGACGGTGGCCGGTTCGCCACCAGCGACCTGAACGACCTGTACCGCCGGGTGATCAACCGGAACAACCGGCTCAAGCGCCTGATCGACCTGGGCGCGCCCGAGATCATCGTCAACAACGAGAAGCGGATGCTGCAGGAGGCCGTCGACGCGCTGTTCGACAACGGCCGCCGCGGCCGGCCGGTCACCGGCCCGGGTAACCGCCCGCTGAAGTCGCTGTCCGACATGCTCAAGGGCAAGCAGGGCCGGTTCCGGCAGAACCTGCTCGGCAAGCGCGTCGACTACTCCGGCCGTTCGGTCATCGTCGTCGGCCCGCAGCTCAAGCTCCACCAGTGCGGCCTGCCCAAGCAGATGGCGCTCGAGCTGTTCAAGCCGTTCGTGATGAAGCGGCTCGTCGACCTCAACCACGCACAGAACATCAAGTCCGCCAAGCGGATGGTCGAGCGCCAGCGCCCGGTCGTGTGGGACGTGCTCGAAGAGGTCATCGGCGAGCACCCGGTGCTGCTCAACCGCGCGCCGACGCTGCACCGCCTCGGCATCCAGGCCTTCGAGCCGCAGCTGGTCGAGGGCAAGGCGATCCAGATCCACCCGCTGGTCTGCACCGCCTTCAACGCCGACTTCGACGGTGACCAGATGGCGGTCCACGTGCCGCTGTCCGCCGAGGCCCAGGCCGAGGCGCGGATCCTGATGCTGTCGTCGAACAACATCCTCAAGCCGGCCGACGGCAAGCCCGTCACCATGCCCACCCAGGACATGGTCATCGGCCTCTACCACCTCACCCACTTCTCCCCGGAGGAGAAGGGCGCGGGCCGGGCGTTCAGCTCGGACGCCGAGGCGCGGATGGCGTTCGACAACGGCGAGCTGCACCTGCAGGCGCCGATCAAGGTCCGCCTCGAGAACGTGGTGGAGGTCGACAACGGTGCCGGCCAGCCCAAGTGGGAGGCCCCGGAGGAGTGGACGGCCGGTCAGCAGCTGACCGTCGACACCACCCTGGGCCGGATCCTGTTCAACGAGACCCTGCCTCCGGGCTACCGGTTCGTGAACTACGAGATCCGGCGGGGCCAGCTCTCGGCGATCGTCAACGACCTCGCCGAGCGGTTCCCGAAGGTGGCGCTGGCCGCGACCCTCGACGGGCTCAAGGAGGCCGGTTTCCACTGGGCCACCTGGTCCGGCGTGACGATCGGCATGGAGGACGTCATCCAGCCCCCGCGCAAGTGGGAGATCCTGGAGCGTTACGAGCGCGAGGCCGAGCAGATCGACAAGCAGTACCAGCGTGGTCTGATGACCGCGGAGGAGCGGCGTGGCGAGCTGATCGAGATCTGGACCAAGGCGACGAACGAGGTCGCCAAGGAGATGGAGACGGCACTCCCGCAGGAGAACCCGCTGTGGAAGATGATCAACTCGGGTGCTCGCGGTAACCTCCTCCAGCTCCGCCAGATCGCCGCGATCCGTGGCCTGGTGGCCAACCCGAAGGGCGAGATCATCCCGCGGCCGATCAAGGCCTCGTACCGGGAGGGTCTGTCCGTGCTGGAGTACTTCATCTCCACGCACGGTGCCCGTAAGGGTCTGGCCGACACCGCCCTGCGTACCGCCGACTCGGGTTACCTGACCCGTCGTCTGGTGGACGTCTCGCAGGACGTCATCATCCGCGAGGAGGACTGCGGCACCGACCGGGCGATCACCATGCAGGTCGGCACCACCGGTCCCGACGGCAAGCTGATGGTCCACGAGCACGCCGAGACCGGTGTGCACGCCCGGACGCTGGCCGACGACATCAAGGGTGCCGACGGCTCGCTCGTGGTCGAGCGGGGCGCCGACCTCAACTCGATCCTGGTCGACAAGCTCGTGGCCGCCGGTGTCGACACCGTGCGGGTGCGCAGCGTGCTGACCTGCGAGTCGAAGCTGGGCGTCTGCGCGGCCTGCTACGGCCGTTCGCTGCCGACCGGTAAGACCGTGGACGTCGGCGAGGCGGTCGGCATCATCGCCGCCCAGTCGATCGGTGAGCCGGGTACGCAGCTGACGATGCGTACCTTCCACACCGGTGGCGTCGCGGGTGAGGACATCACCCAGGGTCTGCCGCGTGTCCAGGAGATCTTCGAGGCCCGTGTCCCCAAGGGCAAGGCGCCTATCGCGGAGTCTCCCGGTCGCATCCGGATCGAGGACGGCGAGCGCTCGCGGAAGATCATCATCGTGCCGGACGACGGCAGCGACGAGATCGTCCACGACAAGGTGTCCCGCCGCGTCAAGCTCCGGGCGGCCGACGGTGCCCACGTCGAGGTGGGCGAGAAGCTCACCGAGGGCACCATCGACCCGCACGAGCTCCTGCGCATCCTCGGTCCGCGCGCGGTCCAGGTCCACCTGACCCACGAGGTCCAGGAGGTCTACCGCTCGCAGGGCGTGCTCATCCACGACAAGCACATCGAGATCATCATCCGCCAGATGCTCAAGCGGGTGACGGTCATCGACTCCGGCTCGACCGAGTTCCTGCCGGGTGTGCTGGTCGACCGGGCGCTGTTCGAGTCGGAGAACCGCCGGCTCGTGTCCGAGGGCGGCGAGCCCGCGGCCGGCCGTCCGGTGCTGATGGGCATCACCAAGGCCTCGCTGGCCACGGACTCCTGGCTGTCGGCGGCCTCCTTCCAGGAGACCACCCGGGTGCTGACGGACGCGGCGATCCACGCCCGCAGCGACTCGCTGATCGGCCTGAAGGAGAACGTGATCATCGGCAAGCTCATCCCGGCGGGTACGGGCATCAGCAAGTACCGCAACGTCCGGGTCGAGCCGACCGAGGAGGCGAAGGCCAAGGTCTACTCGATGACCGGGTACCCCGAGACCGACTACGGGTTCGGGCCGGCCAGCGGTCAGGCTGTTCCGCTCGACGACTTCGACTTCGGGTCTTACCGGTAGTCGCTGTCGTTCATCTCGGATCGGGCGCTCTCCCAGCTTGGGGAGGGCGCCCGTTTCGTTTGGTGCTCTCTGCTTTGGTGGGGTCTGTGTCTGCTCCGACTTTGGTTCTCGTCAGTGGGCCGCCCGGGAGCGGGAAGACGACGTTGGCGCATGCGTTGGCTTCCGCGGTGGGGTGTCCGGCTGTGTGTCGTGACGAGATCAAGGAGGGCATGGTTCATGGGATTCCGGACTATGTGCCCGCGCTCGGCGACGACGTGGCCTGGCGGGTCTACGAGACCTTCTTCGCCACTTTGCGGCTGCTGGTCGCTGCTGGGGTGACGGTCGTCGCCGAGGCTGCCTTTCAGGATCGGCTCTGGCGGCGGGGGGTGGAGCCGTTGTTGCCGCTGGCCGAGGTGAAGGTCGTCCAGTGTCAGGTCGGTGCCGATGTGGCCGCGCGGCGGGTGAGTGGGCGCAGGCGGTCGGCGCATGCCGACGGGCAGTGGGTCGTGGGGGAGTTCGAGCGCGTCGCGCTGGGTGTTCCGGAGATCAGGGTCGACACCACGGACGGGTACGTGCCGGGGATTGCTGCCATCGTCGGGTTCGTCAACGGGGGCGACGCCACCAGCGGCGGCCGTCGATGAGGCCCTCGAGATCGTGGATGCGTTCCGGCAGCCAGGCGGGTGTCTCCGGCTGGTCCAGTGCCTTGCGGAGGTCTTCCGCGATGAAGGCGGCGTCGCGGAGCTCGCAGGCGGCCCGCAGTTCTGCTCTGTCCGTGGCGGTCGTGTTCGCGATGGCGTCCAGGGCCAGGTGCAGGTGGGGGCCGCTGGTGACGGCCAGGAGAGTCCAGTCGTCCGCGGGCTCGCCGTAGCGGGCTCGTTCGAAGTCCAGCAGGGTGACGGTTTCGTCGTCGGCCAGCCAGTTGTCCCAGTCGCAGTCCGCGTGGACCGGGACGTCGTAGCGCGCGTGCGGTGGGGCGTCCGCGGCGATCGCCCGCAAGCCGGTGAGCAGGTGGCGGGACAGGTTCGTGGCGGCGAGGCGGTCGAGCTCGGCGGTCAGGGCGTCGCGGCTCACGAAACCCTCGTGCACGGGTGATCCGCGCAGGGTGTCCGCGGGCTCGTCGACGGGTTTCCACGTGTGCAGCTCGTGCAGGCGCTGGACGGCCTGCTCCGCCCACCGGCCGGCCGTGGCGGCGTCGACGTCGGGCAGGCCGATGCCGGGGCATGTGCCGGCCACGCGGGTGAAGCAGGCGTAGCGGACGGCGCAGGTGCCCAGCGGCTCCCGTCCGTCGGCGATCAGCGGGGCGCCGAGGCCGGTCGGGAGGTGCGGCGCCAACGCGATCTCCCGGTCCAGTCGGGTGTGGCCGCCGGCGTCGACCAGTTTCACGACGACGTCGCGTCCGATGTAGACGTAGTGCGACATGCTCGCCGCGGTCACCATGGTGCCGGGGTCGCAGCCCGTGATCTTCGCGGCGATCGCGTGCGCCGTCTCCCGCGCGCGGTCGAGGTCCTGCGGCGTGGCGTCGAGCCGGCGTGGCAGCGGCTTGTCCTGATCCATCGACCCTCCCTCGTGTGGCGCAGATGCTAGGGGTCGAGTGAAGAGCGCGCGGGCGCGACGGCGACCTCAGGACGCCGGTGCGGTGGTGGATCGCGCCGCGGATAGGTACCCATTCACCCGGCCCGATGCGGCGGGTGGCGCCGGCGCCAGGGGCCGGGGAGGGACACCCGGGTGTCGGGATCGACCGTCGTCTTGTGTGATCCGGGTCACGTCGGGTCAGTAGAACTCGTCGAGCAGGCGGTAGAAGGCGATCTTGGCCGGGTCCGGGTGGGTGCGGCCGTAGGCCGCCAGCAGGGCCGCCGCCGCGGCCGGTGACCAGCGGGCGGTGAGGTTTCTGGTCGCGATGGCCAGGTCGTTGTGGCGGTCGGCCACGCCCAGGCGGGAGACGTCGACCACGCCCGTCGGGCGGCCCTGCTCGTCGACCAGGATGTTCGGCAGGCACGGGTCGCCGTGGCCGACGACCAGGTCCTCCCCGTCCTGCGGGCGCGTGCGGTGCAGCTCGTGCAGCAGGTGGGTCGCGGACCACCCGGACCGGGCCGGGTCCAGGGCGGTCAGGTCGACCGTGCCGGCCCGGGCGTTCGCCTCCGCCTGCGCGATCGTGGTGCGCAGGGGCCGGTCGAAGGGGCAGTCCGCGACCGGCAGCTCGTGGAGGGTGCGGAGCAGCGCACCGATGGCCGGGGCCAGGTCGGGGGAGCCGGCCGCGGCGGGGCGGCCGGGCAGGGCGCGGGTGACCAGCCGGCCCGGTGCGTGTTCGAGCACCTCCGGGCAGGGAAAGCCCTGCGCGGCGAGCCAGGTCAGCCGGTTGGCCTCCGCGGCGATCTCCGCGGGATCGCCCTCCTTGCGGTAGGCGTCGGGGCCGCGCCAGACGTGGGCGCCCGACTTGCCGGTGGTCACCGGTAGCCATTTGGTCACGTGGTCATCGTGGGCGGATAGGGTCAGGTTCGTGCAACCCACGGAGGCGCTGCGGCATCCGCTCGATCCAGATCCGGTGCGGTCGACCAAGGCCGTCGCGGTGTTCGGGCTCGGGCTGCTCGCGGCCGTCACCGGTGTGTTCGTCGGCGGCATCGTGCCCGCCACCATCGCACTGCTGATCGCCCGCCAGGCGCGCCGCGAGGCGTACGCCTCGCGTGGCTTTCTGACCGGCAGCGGCTGGCTGCACCGTGGTGAGCGGCTCGCCTGGATCGGCCTCATGCTCGGCATCGCCACCGTCGTGATCCTGACCGTGATCGGCATCCTCAACTCGGCCAACCCGGCCGGCGTGCAGGACTTCGGCCCCGGCGTCGACTGAAGGCGGGACGAAACCTCGGCGAACTCTGCGCCGGGGTGGATGACCCGGCATGGCATGCTCGTGGGCGTGGCGCAGCCTGGCGGACCGTCGTACCCCCATCAACCCCCGAGACCCCTCTCCGTGCCGCCTCCGACGGACGCGCAGCAGCGGGCCCGGCGGGTTGACCCGGTGGCGGGCACGGCGTTCGGCGTCGTCCACCTCGAGGTGCCGCCGGCGACGTCCGGGCTGGCCATCGGCAGCCTGGTCGCGGGCATCGCCTCGATCGTCGTCTCCCTGGTCGTGCTCTGCTTCGGCCTGGTCGGCGCCGACAGCGGCTGGGGTGCCTGGGCCGCGGGAGCGTTCGCCGTGCTGGCCGGCGCGGCCGGTGTGGCCGGTGTGGCGCTCGGTGTCCTCGGGCGGCGGCAGATCAGCCAGGTCGGGCCGGCAGCGTCGATGCGGTTCCAGGGCCGGGGGCTGGCCACCTCGGGTGTGGTCTGCGGGATCGTCGGGCTGGCGATCGCCTTGATCGCGTTCTTCGCCGCGCTGGCCCTCCAGTTGGCGGTGTAAGCGGTCCTTCCGGGCAAAGCGCCTGGCTCGGCAGTAGCCCGGGGTAGCGGCTACAATTGACCGAGATAGGGGCCGACCGCGGTCGTCACAGGGGTTTTGACCTGCGCGCTCGCGATGGGTACTCTTTCCTTTCGTGCCCGGGCTCGCCCGGGCAATCCGTGCGTGCGCGCACCGTTCTGGCCAGGCAGCGACAAGCCGCCGAGTGCGTGAGCACGAACAATGGCAGAAAACCCGGGCTCGCGTCAGCGCGCACGGGGACCGTGGAGAGGCCGACACGCCCGACCGCGGGTACCGGGAGAACCTGGCCCGGTTGGAGTGTTGGAGAACCGTCCACCCGGGCGGTTGAGGCGACGGCGCGGCCGCGGGAGAGCGGCCGAAGGGAGCGGAAAACCCGGTGCCAACGATCCAGCAGCTGGTCCGCAAGGGCCGGCAGGCGAAGACGAGCAAGACGAAGACCCCGGCGCTGAAGGGCAGCCCTCAGCGGCGCGGTGTGTGCACCCGCGTGTACACCACCACCCCGAAGAAGCCGAACTCGGCGCTGCGCAAGGTCGCCCGCGTCAAGCTCAGCAGCCAGATCGAGGTGACCGCCTACATCCCCGGCGTCGGCCACAACCTCCAGGAGCACTCGATCGTGCTCGTGCGTGGCGGCCGCGTGAAGGACCTTCCCGGCGTGCGTTACAAGATCGTGCGCGGCTCGCTCGACACCCAGGGTGTCCGCAACCGCAAGCAGGCCCGCAGCCGCTACGGCGCCAAGAAGGAGAAGAGCTGATATGCCGCGTAAGGGACCCGCTCCGCGCCGTCCGCTGGTCGCGGACCCGGTTTACAACTCCCCGCTGGTGACCCAGCTGGTCAACAAGATCCTGCTGCGCGGCAAGCGGCAGCTCGCCGAGCGCATCGTGTACGGCGCGCTCGAGGGCGCCCGTGAGAAGAGCGGCGGCACCGACCCCGTCGTCATCCTCAAGCGGGCGATGGACAACGTGAAGCCGGCCATCGAGGTGAAGAGCCGCCGTGTCGGTGGCGCCACCTACCAGGTGCCGATCGAGGTGCGCGCGCCCCGCCAGACCACGCTCGGTCTGCGCTGGCTGGTGCAGTACTCGAAGGCCCGCCGGGAGAAGACCATGGTCGAGCGCCTCATGAACGAGCTGCTCGACGCCAGCAACGGCCTCGGTGCCGCGGTGAAGCGACGCGAGGACACGCACAAGATGGCGGAGTCCAACAAGGCCTTCGCTCACTACCGGTGGTAACCACCCACCGAACGACGACGAAGAGGGATTGAAGTGGCCGCCGCAGACGCGCTCGCCAAGGTACGCAACATCGGCATCATGGCGCATATCGACGCTGGTAAGACCACGACCACCGAGCGGATCCTGTTCTACACCGGCATCACGTACAAGATCGGTGAGGTCCACGAGGGCGCTGCCGTCATGGACTGGATGGAGCAGGAGCAGGAGCGGGGCATCACGATCACTTCGGCTGCGACGAAGTGTGAGTGGAAGGGCCACACGATCCAGATCATCGACACGCCCGGCCACGTCGACTTCACGGTCGAGGTCGAGCGGTCGCTGCGCGTCCTGGACGGCGCGGTCGCGGTCTACGACGGTGTCGCCGGCGTGGAGCCGCAGACCGAGAACGTCTGGCGTCAGGCGGACAAGTACAACGTTCCGCGGATGTGCTTCGTCAACAAGCTCGACCGGACCGGTGCCGACTTCTTCCGCTGCGTGCAGATGATGATCGACCGGCTCAACGCGACTCCGCTGGTCCTGCAGATCCCGATCGGTAGCGAGGCCGACTTCATCGGCGTCGTCGACCTGATCGGGATGCGCGCGCTCACCTGGCGTGGCGAGACCCAGAAGGGTGAGGACTACGCGGTCGAGGAGATCCCGGCCGAGCTCGCCGACCAGGCCGCCGAGTGGCGCGAGAAGCTCATCGAGACCCTCGCGGACGTCGACGACACCATCACCGAGAAGTACCTCGAGGGTGACGAGCTCACCGTCGAGGACCTCAAGGCCGGCATCCGCCGCGCCACGATCGCGGGCAAGGCCAACCCGGTGCTGACCGGTTCGGCCTTCAAGAACAAGGGCGTCCAGCCCATGCTCGACGCGGTCGTGGACTACCTGCCCTCGCCGCTGGACATCCCGGCCGTCGAGGGTGTGGCGACCGACGGTGAGACCCCGCTCCAGCGCAAGCCGTCGAACACGGAGCCGTTCTCGGCGCTCGCGTTCAAGATCCAGACGGACAAGCACCTGGGCAAGCTCACCTACGTCCGGGTCTACTCCGGCACGATCGACTCCGGTTCGCAGGTCATCAACTCGACCAAGGACCGCAAGGAGCGGATCGGCAAGATCTACCAGATGCACGCCAACAAGCGCGAAGAGCGCGGGACGGCGCAGGCTGGCGACATCATCGCCGTGCAGGGTCTCAAGCAGACCACCACCGGCGACACGCTGTCGGACCCGGCGAACGCGGTCATCCTGGAGTCGATGACGTTCCCGGAGCCGGTCATCCAGGTCGCGATCGAGCCGAAGACCAAGTCCGACCAGGAGAAGCTGGGCACCGCGATCCAGCGCCTGGCGGAGGAGGACCCGACCTTCCGCGTCTTCAACGACGAGGAGACCGGGCAGACGGTCATCGCCGGCATGGGCGAGCTGCACCTCGACATCCTGGTCGACCGGATGCGGCGCGAGTTCAACGTCGAGGCCAACATCGGCAAGCCGCAGGTGGCCTACCGCGAGACCATCCGCCGCAAGGTGGAGAAGGTCGAGTACACCCACAAGAAGCAGACGGGTGGCTCCGGCCAGTACGCGCGGGTGATCATCAGCCTCGAGCCGTTGCCGCTCGACAACGACGCACCGACCTACGAGTTCGCCAACGCGGTCACCGGTGGCCGGATCCCGAGGGAGTTCATCCCCTCCGTGGACGCCGGCGCCCAGGACGCCATGCAGTACGGCATCCTGGCCGGCTACCCGCTGGTCGGCGTCAAGCTGACGCTGGTCGACGGCCAGTACCACGAGGTCGACTCGTCGGAAATGGCGTTCAAGATCGCCGGTTCGATGGCGCTCAAGGAAGCGGCCCGCAAGGCCGACCCGGCGCTGCTCGAGCCGATGATGTCGGTCGAGGTCACCACGCCCGAGGAGAACATGGGCGACGTGATCGGCGACCTGAACTCCCGCCGCGGCATCATCCAGGCGATGGAGGAGCGCTCCGGCGCTCGCGTCGTCCGGGCCCTGGTGCCGCTGTCGGAGATGTTCGGCTACGTCGGTGACCTGCGGTCCAAGACCCAGGGCCGGGCGAGCTACAGCATGCAGTTCGACTCCTACGCCGAGGTTCCGCAGAACGTCGCGAAGGAGATCATCGCCAAGGCAACCGGCGAATAGCTGTGTGAGGGTGCTGGGACTTCATCGTCCCAGCACCCACAAAGTGGACAGTGTCGTCGGTGCCGTAGGGTGCCGAGGACGCACGGAACAAGAAGTCCTTGAGGAGGACACCAGTGGCGAAGGCGAAGTTCGAGCGGACTAAGCCGCACGTCAACATCGGCACCATTGGTCACATCGACCACGGGAAGACGACGCTGACCGCGGCCATCACCAAGGTCCTGCACGACCGGTACCCGGACGTGAACCCTTACACGCCGTTCGACGAGATCGACAAGGCGCCGGAGGAGAAGGCCCGCGGTATCACGATCTCGATCGCGCACGTCGAGTACCAGACCGAGGCGCGGCACTACGCGCACGTCGACTGCCCCGGTCACGCCGACTACATCAAGAACATGATCACCGGTGCCGCGCAGATGGACGGCGCGATCCTGGTGGTCGCGGCGACCGACGGCCCGATGCCGCAGACCCGCGAGCACGTGCTGCTGGCTCGCCAGGTCGGCGTTCCGTACATCGTCGTGGCGCTCAACAAGAGCGACATGGTCGACGACGAGGAGCTGCTCGAGCTGGTCGAGCTCGAGGTCCGCGAGCTGCTGTCGGCCCAGGAGTACCCGGGCGACGACCTGCCGGTCGTGCGCGTCTCGGCGCTCAAGGCCCTCGAGGGTGACCCCGAGTGGACCGACAAGCTCATGGAGCTGATGAACGCGGTCGACACCGCGATCCCGCAGCCCGAGCGTGAGACCGAGAAGCCGTTCCTCATGCCCATCGAGGACGTCTTCACGATCACCGGTCGTGGCACGGTCGTGACCGGTCGCGCGGAGCGCGGCGTCCTCAAGCCCAACGAGGAGGTGGAGATCGTCGGCATCAAGGAGAAGTCGATGAAGACGGTCTGCACCGGCATCGAGATGTTCCGCAAGCTGCTCGACGAGGCCCGTGCGGGCGAGAACGTCGGTCTGCTGCTGCGCGGCATCAAGCGCGAGGACGTCGAGCGCGGCATGGTGGTCGTGAAGCCGGGCACCTCGACCCCGCACACGGAGTTCGAGGCGACGGTCTACATCCTCTCCAAGGAGGAGGGCGGCCGGCACACCCCGTTCTTCCAGAACTACCGTCCGCAGTTCTACTTCCGGACCACGGACGTCACCGGCGTCGTCACGCTGCCTGAGGGCACCGAGATGGTCATGCCGGGCGACAACACCACGATGACCGTCAAGCTGATCCAGCCCATCGCCATGGACGAGAACCTCAAGTTCGCGATCCGTGAGGGTGGCCGTACGGTCGGCGCCGGTCGCGTCACGAAGATCATCAAGTAAATCAGGTAACCCCGATTAGACCTGCCGGAGGCGATCCGGCATACTAGTCAGGTTGCGTACGCGACGGGTGGCTGCTTGCCCCTGGGCTTGCAGCCACCCTCGCGCGTGGCGCCTCGTTTTAGAGGTGCCCGGCCCCCGATAGGACACCGCCGCTTTGCGGCGGAGCCTGGCCACAGGGCGCGACACGCCCGACCGCGGGGGTCGGAGGAGTGGGGTCAAACCCACGACAAGAGCGGCATCGAGAGAAGGAACAGAAGCCACCATGGCGGGACAGAAGATCCGCATCCGGCTCAAGGCCTACGACCACGAGGTCGTCGACTCGTCGGCGCGCAAGATCGTCGAGACGGTGACCCGCACCGGGGCGCAGGTCGCGGGCCCGGTGCCGCTGCCCACGGAGATCAACCGTTTCTGCGTCATCCGCTCGCCGCACAAGTACAAGGACTCGCGCGAGCACTTCGAGATGCGCACGCACAAGCGGCTGATCGACATCATCGACCCGACGCCGAAGACGGTCGACTCGCTGATGCGCCTCGACCTGCCGGCCGGTGTCGACATCGAGATCAAGCTGTAGGGACTGCGAACTCATGGACAGGCAAGTGAAGGGCATCCTGGGCGCCAAGCTCGGCATGACCCAGGTCTGGGACAACAACCGCGTCGTCCCGGTCACCGTGGTCCAGGCCGGCCCCTGCGTCGTGACCCAGGTCCGCACCGGTGACAAGGACGGCTACTCGGCCGTGCAGCTCGCCTACGGCGCGATCGACCCGCGCAAGGCCAACAAGCCGAAGGCCGGTCACTACGCGAAGGCCGGCGTCGCGCCGCGACGGCACATCGTCGAGCTGCGCACGACCGACGCGAGCGACTACGAGCCCGGCCAGGAGGTCACCGTCGACGCGTTCGCGCCCGGCGCGACGATCGACGTGACCGGCCGCACCAAGGGCAAGGGCTTCGCCGGCGTCATGAAGCGGCACGGCTTCCACGGCCTGCGCGCGAGCCACGGTGTCGAGCGCAAGCACCGCTCGCCCGGCTCCATCGGCGCCTGCGCGACCCCGGGTCGCGTCTTCAAGGGCGTGCGGATGGCCGGCCGCATGGGCGGACGCCGCTACACCGTGCAGAACCTGACCGTCCAGGCGGTCGACACCGAGAACAACCTGCTGCTCGTGAAGGGCGCCATCCCGGGCCCCAAGGGCGCGCTGATCCTGGTCCGCTCCGCGGCCAAGACGCTGGCCACGAAGGGTGGTGCGTGATGACCTCGGTCGACGTGATCACCGTCGACGGTGGCAAGGGCGGCTCGGTCGAGCTGCCGGGCGACATCTTCGACGTGCAGGCGAACATCCCGCTGATGCACCAGGTCGTGGTGGCCCAGCTGGCCGCCGCCCGGGCGGGCACGCACAAGGCCAAGACCCGCGGCGAGGTTCGCGGTGGCGGCAAGAAGCCCTACAAGCAGAAGGGCACCGGCCGCGCCCGGCAGGGCTCGCTGCGCGCACCGCAGTTCACCGGCGGTGGCGTGGTGCACGGCCCGGTCCCGCGTGACTACAGCCAGCGGACCCCCAAGAAGATGAAGGCCGCCGCCCTGCGTGGCGCCCTCTCCGACCGGGCGCGCTCCGGCCAGGTGCACGTCGTCGACGCGTTCGTCTCCGGTGAGACGCCGTCGACCAAGGGCGCCCTGACCACGCTGGCCAAGATCACCGAGGCCAAGCGCGTGCTCGTCGTGCTCACCGCGAGCGACGAGCTCAACTGGCTCTCGCTGCGCAACGAGCCGCGGGTGCACCTGATCGAGGCCGGCCAGCTCAACACGTACGACGTGTTGGTGGCCGACGACGTGGTCTTCACCAAGGACGCCCTGGAGGACTTCCTGGGCGTGCCGGCCGAGGCCGCGCAGGAGGAGAACTGATGGCGACCATCGCGGATCCGCGCGACATCATCGTCGCGCCGATCGTCTCGGAGAAGAGCTACAGCGAGCTGAACCGCAACTGGTACACGTTCCTCGTGCACCCGGATGCGAACAAGACGCAGATCAAGATCGCTATCCAGCAGATCTTCAACGTCCGCGTCCTGACCGTCAACACGCTCAACCGTGAGGGCAAGCGCAAGCGCACCCGCACCGGTTGGGGCAAGCGCAAGGACACCAAGCGCGCGATGGTGAAGCTGGCTGAGGGCGACCGCATCGAGGCCTTCGGCGGCCCGGTCAGCTGAGGGGTATAGACAATGGCTATCCGTAAGTACAAGCCGACGACGCCGGGCCGGCGTGGCTCCAGCGTCGCCGACTTCGCTGAGATCACCCGGTCGACGCCGGAGAAGTCGCTGCTGGCCCCGCTGCCGAAGAAGGGCGGGCGCAACGCTCACGGCCGGATCACCACCCGGCACCAGGGCGGCGGCCACAAGCGTCAGTACCGGATCATCGACTTCAAGCGGGTTGACAAGGACGGCGTGCCGGCCAAGGTCGCGCACATCGAGTACGACCCGAACCGCACCGCGCGGATCGCGCTGCTGCACTACGCCGACGGCGAGAAGCGCTACATCATCGCGCCGAAGGACCTGAAGCAGGGCGACGCGGTCGAGTCCGGCCCGACGGCCGACATCAAGCCCGGCAACAACCTGCCGCTGCGCAACATCCCGGTCGGCACCCAGGTGCACGGCGTGGAGCTGCGTCCCGGCGGCGGCGCCAAGCTGGCCCGCTCGGCCGGCGTCGGCATCCAGCTGCTCGGCCGCGAGGGCCAGTACGCGACGCTGCGGATGCCCTCGGGCGAGATCCGCCGGGTCGACGTGCGCTGCCGCGCGACCGTCGGCGAGATCGGCAACGCCGACCAGTCGAACATCAACTGGGGCAAGGCCGGCCGCATGCGGTGG
Source organism: Asanoa sp. NPDC050611 (assembly GCF_040654855.1). Classification (NCBI taxonomy): domain Bacteria; kingdom Bacillati; phylum Actinomycetota; class Actinomycetes; order Micromonosporales; family Micromonosporaceae; genus Asanoa; species Asanoa sp. NPDC050611. The sequence goes on along the minus strand of NZ_JBFAIU010000036.1, from coordinate 1,954 downwards.
AAGGGCAAGCGCCCGACCGTCCGTGGTGTCGCGATGAACCCGATCGACCACCCGCACGGTGGTGGTGAGGGCAAGACGTCCGGTGGTCGCCACCCGGTCAACCCGTGGGGTAAGCCCGAGGGCCGCACCCGTCGCAAGGGCCAGGAGAGCGACAAGCTGATCGTCCGCCGTCGTTACGCCAACCGGAAGCGGGGTTAACCGCAGATGCCACGCAGCCTCAAGAAGGGCCCGTTCGTCGACGACCACCTGATCAAGAAGGTGGAGACGCAGAACGACAAGGGTTCCAAGAACGTCATCAAGACCTGGTCGCGCCGTTCCACGATCATCCCCGAGATGCTCGGGCACACGATCGCCGTGCACGACGGCCGCAAGCACGTCCCGGTGTTCGTCACCGAGGCGATGGTCGGGCACAAGCTCGGCGAGTTCGCGCTGACCCGCACGTTCAAGGGTCACGAGAAGGACGACCGGAAGAGCCGCCGCCGCTGACGCGGTGCAGATAGAGGATCAGAGGGGTTACAGCGATGCCAGTCAAGGGCGACGCTCCGGCGCTTCCGGGCGCGCGGGCGGTTGCGCGCCACGTGCGCATCTCGCCGAACAAGGCGCGCCGAGTGGTCAACCTCGTCCGCGGTCTGCCCGCGAAGGAGGCGCTCACGGTGCTCCAGTTCGCTCCGCAGTCGGCGAGCGAGCAGGTCTACAAGGTGCTCGCCAGCGCGATCGCCAACGCGGAGAACAACGAGCGGCTGGACCCCGACGCGTTGCTCGTCAGCGAGGCGTTCGTCGACGAGGGCCCGACCATGAAGCGGTTCCGGCCGCGGGCCCAGGGCCGCGCGTACCGGATCCGCAAGCGCACCTGCCACATCACCGTGGCGGTCGAGGCCGTGGCTCCGGCACAGCGTCCGGGCAAGAAGGCCGCGCCGGCCAAGAAGGCCGCCAAGGCCGCGCCGGCGACGGAGGCCACGGAGGAGACCACCGAGGCGACCGCGGCCGAGGAGCAGCCGGCGCCGGCGAAGAAGGCCGCTAAGAAGGCCACCAAGGCCACGAAGGCGACCAAGGCCACGAAGGCGACGGAGACCAAGGCGACGGCGTCCTCGCAGGGCGAGAACGTCAAGGCGGACGAGACCGCCGAGGAGGGGACCGAGTAATGGGTCAGAAGGTTCACCCGCACGGGTTCCGGCTCGGCATCTCGACCGACTGGAAGTCCCGCTGGTACGCGGACAAGCTCTACAAGGACTACATCGCGGAGGACGTCAAGATCCGCCGGATGATGTCCAAGGGCCTGGAGCGCGCGGGCATTTCCAAGGTCGACATCGAGCGCACCCGCGACCGGGTCCGCGTCGACATCCACACCGCCCGGCCGGGCATCGTCATCGGCCGTAAGGGTGCGGAGGCCGACCGGATCCGCGGCGAGCTCGAGAAGCTCACCGGCAAGCAGGTGCAGCTCAACATCCTCGAGGTGAAGAGCCCCGAGTCCGACGCTCAGCTCGTCGCGCAGGGCGTGGCCGAGCAGCTGTCGAGCCGGGTCAGCTTCCGCCGGGCGATGCGCAAGGCCATGCAGTCGGCGATGAAGAACCCGGTCGTCAAGGGCATCCGGGTGCAGGTCTCCGGCCGCCTCGGCGGCGCCGAGATGAGCCGCACCGAGTTCTACCGCGAGGGTCGGGTCCCGCTGCACACGCTGCGCGCGAACATCGAGTACGGGTTCTTCGAGGCCCGCACCACGTTCGGCCGCATCGGCGTGAAGGTCTGGATCTACAAGGGCGACGCCGTTCCGGGCCGGGAGGCTCCGGCCGAGGCCGGCGCGCCGCGTCCCCGCCGCGAGCGGGGCGACCGTCCCGAGCGTCCGCGCCGCGGCCGTTCCGGCTCGTCCGGCACGACTGCCGGCGGCACCGAGGCCGGTCGGGCAGCCCAGCAGGCTGCCCAGGCCGAGGCCGCCGGTGGCGCTCCCGCGGCGCCGGCC